>JAYENE010000048.1:0-20390 GCA_034721935.1 Thermodesulfobacteriota bacterium | reverse complement strand
GCTTTTTATAAAAGGATTGCTCTAAGTTATTTCTTTACGCTCACTTATGTGCGAGTTTCAGCCGTTCTTAAATTTAATTGTCCGCTGCCTCAGGTTGACCAGATAATGAGTTTGTAAATTTCTGGCTAACCGCTAAAAGCTAACCGCTAAAAGCTCAATTGAGGTGATATCCGTTGATCATGTTTTGATCTCAAGCTTCTCGAATATAGCGTCAACAACCCGGATAAACCAGTTATGCTGTTTTTCTGTTGCATAGCCGATACAGTTGCATCTAATTGTGTTTTTGCTGCGCACCAGAAGTTCACAGGCCATAACAGTTGGTTCTAAATTAATGGCAAAACAAAATGGCTGACATTGAATATGCTCTGCCTGGATATTGCTAAGAATATCCTGATCAAGCGGCATCCAGTAAACACCATCTACACCGGAAGCATCAAGATTTTTATCCAGATAAGCCTTGATTTTTTCATAATCAGCAGGTCTCAGCTCGTCAATTACATATTGTTTCATAATAATAAAACTATCACGGTTAATTTTTACGTGCAAAGTGTTTTGCAAATCTTAAAATCTTATTTACATAAACTATACTATATATTGGATTTATGCAACAAAATTATACAGCAATTTGTGTTTTTCGCTTTACAAACAGACTGTTTCTGTTATTTATTCTAAATTCTAAACTATAAGTGATTATTCAGAGTTGCTGGTTCTTTGGCTTCTGAATTCTGAACCCTGAACCCTGAACACAGGAGATTTCCCTGCATGAAACTTAAAAAATTGGAAATAGCGGGATTTAAATCATTTCCTGATAAAACCTGCATCGAATTTCATCCAGGCATTTCCGCGGTCGTCGGCCCCAATGGTTGCGGCAAAAGCAACATTATTGATGCTCTAAGATGGGTTATGGGAGAACAAAGCGTAAAGCAACTCCGCGGAAAATCTATGGAAGATGTCATATTTGCCGGCTCAAATGGTAAACCTTCATTAAACATGTCAGAGGTTGCCTTAACAATTTCTAACGACAATGGCAAAGCTCCTGAAGAATTAAAGCACCTTACGGAAATCATGTTAACAAGACGGCTTTACCGGTCAGGCGAAAGCATCTATTCAATAAACAAAAACCCCTGCCGTCTCAAAGACATACATAATATGTTTCTTGGAAGCGGCATGGGGGCAAAATCATACGCTGTAGTTCAACAGGGGAATATAGGCGCAATCACTGAAGCAGGGCCGGAAGAAAGAAGGGTTTTCATTGAGGAGGCGGCAGGAGTCACACGTTACAAAAACCGAAAGAATGAAGCTCTTCGAAAAATAGAAAGCACCAATCAGAATCTTTTACGCGTTGCAGATATAATTGCCGAAGTAAAGCGGCAGATGGCCGGGCTAAAACGTCAGGCCAAAAGGGCCAAAATTTACGAAAACCATCAATACAGGATCATGCAGCTCGATATTCTCATCGCGCTCCATTATTATGATGATTATACCAGACAGATAGAAGAAACCGACCTTTTGCTAACAAGCCTTATTGACACAAATATTGAGCATACATCAGAATTACAGAAACTCGATGCGGCTGTAGAAAAAATTAAATTCCAGCGTTCACAAAAAACACAGGAAATCTCGGATCAAAAAGCCCGCAAATTTGAACACCAGCGCGCCATAGACAAAATGGAAAATAATCTGGATCATCTCCGCAGAGATATTGAGAGACTTGGCAATGAAGCCGGGGAACTTGAGGTTGATCACAGAAATCTGGACGAAAAAAACCAGAATATTTTATCCGAAATCGCTCAGGTTAAAAAGCAGAATAAAAGCCTGGAAGAGGAAATAAAAAATGCCGCATATTCGTTAGACCGGAAACGGTCTGCATCGCAAGAAATTAGAGATAAATTATCAGAGCTTAGCCGGAAGATAGAAGCTTATAAAACAAATCTTATGGACATGGTTACCCGGGAGGCGCGATATAAAAGCATTTATCAAAACGCCGCAAACAACAAGGAAAGCCTTGAAAGACGCTTAAAAAGAATCAGAGAGGAAAACGCGGTTACAAGCAAGAAGGTAATATCAACGCAAAACTCAGAAAGCAAAGCCAAAAACCGGCTTAATTCTTTAACAACTGAAGTTGGAGAAATAAACAGGCGTATTAACGACATACAGAAGCGACTTGTTGAAAAAAGTAATCTGCTTGGCAAACAGGTTAAACTGGTCCAGACCCTGGATCTTGAACGTAATAAAGCCAGATCACAATACTTAACCTTAAAAAAAATGGAAGATAACTTTGAATGGTACAAAGATGGCGTCAGAGCCATAATGAAAGCTCAAAGCCAACCCCCCTCCGCGGATCTGGATCAAAACAGTAAAGCGCCGGCAAACCGGCACAAACTTGCGGCTAATGCCATCGGCCTGATAGCAGATATTATCGAGCCGGAACTCTCCTTTGAAACAGCGGTGGAAGCCGTCCTTGGAGAATCCCTTCAATACATTCTTGTAAAGGATCAAGAAGCGGGACTTTGCTTTATAAACTATCTTCAATCAATTAGCGCTGGTCGCAGCGGGTTTATTCCGGTTTCATCCATCAAGCAAATAGATTGCAACCATGAAAAAATGCCGAGTGTTCAAAAAAGGCTGATAAATCATATTTCTATAAACCAGGGATTTGAAGAAATAATTGAAGCCCTTTTAGGACATGTAGTTGTTGCTTCTGATGTTGAAGAAGCCTTAACAACATATAACAACAATGACCTGTTGCAAACCATTGTTACCAAAAACGGCGATATTGTCTCCCGTCAGGGGATTATGATCGGTGGAAGCAAAGACAATGGAATCGGCATCCTTGCGAAAAAACAAAAGCTCAAAGAACTTGACCAACAGATTAACAGGTTGGACCAGCAATTGATAGCTGCCCGCAGCGACCAAAAAGAACTGGAAAGCGAAGTTCGCAAAATTGAAAGCAACATGCAAAGGAAGATAGAGCACAAAAACACTCTTAGGCAAAATGAAATCGAAGCAGAGAAGTCCCTTTACAAGATAACAGAGGATCTGAAGCATGCCCGTAATCATCTTGAAATCGTATGTCTCGAGCAAGATCAACTTTTGGGCGAAAAGAGCGACATTGATGAAGAAATGGCCAAATATAACAAAGAGCTGTCTGAAATTACAAACAGTGTAAAAACCGCTCAGGACAAGGTTTCGGAAACATCAAAAAAAATCGACTTCGTATCTTCTGAAATGGAGAATTTTAATCAAAGTGTCATTGATCTAAATCTCGAGTTAACAGCTTTAAACGCGAGACTGGAAAACAGCAATAATACTTTAAGACGGCTTGAAGAATTTTCAGATGACGGAGTAAAGCGGCTCAGGCAGCTTTCCCTGGAAATTAAACAAAAAAATCAAAACAGACAAGCTTTCAAACAAAAGATTATTGAATATGAACAGAGCCTTTCCAGCATGTATGATGATATGGAATCCCTTGAACAGGCGCTTGCAGGCAATGAGACTGAATATCAAAGCATAGCCGCCAAACTCCAGGAAAGCGACGCCATTGTATCAGACATACATAGCAAGCGCGAAGAGATATTGCAAAAAATCCAAATGCTTGAACTCGAGCAATCACAGCGTCATATAAAACAGGATGCCATTTCAAACCGCCTGGCGGAACTTTATCATAAACCCATTTCACAGCTAAGGCCGGATTCATCTGAAAGCCCGGGAATGCCTGTAGATAAAATGGAGGATGAGATTGCGGAGCATAGAAAAAAGATTGCAAATATCGGCGATGTCAATCTTGGAGCCATTAAGGAATATGAACAGCTCAAGACCCGTTTTGACTTCCTGAATAAGCAGTATAATGATCTAATTCAAGCGCTGGAGGATCTTCAAAATGTAATTAAGAAAATAAACAAAATTACGCAAAAGCGCTTTATTAATACTTTCAACCTGATTAATGCGAAACTCGATGAAGTATTCCCGCGTCTTTTTGATGGAGGGTCGGCCAAGCTCATACTCACATATCCGGATAAGCCCCTTGAAACAGGGGTGGAGCTGATGGTCCATCCGCGGGGAAAAAAATTTACCAGAATAAGTCTTCTTTCCGGAGGAGAAAAAGCCCTTAGCGCTATTGCCTTTATCTTCTCCATATTCTTAATTAAGCCTACATCCTTTTGCCTCATGGATGAAATCGATGCGCCGCTTGACGAGTCCAATATTTTGCGGTTTAATGATCTGCTGAAAATTATTGGAGCAAAATCTCAGGTTATTATGATTACCCACAATAAAAGGACTATGGAATTCGCTGATATGCTGTTTGGCGTCACCATGGAAAAACAGGGCGTTTCCAAGATTGTTTCAGTCAATTTGGCCTAACAAAATTTGTCGACTACTTAACCACTCGACCATTTTCCTACTCGACTACTCGACCAATTATGGAGTTAATCATGGCTTTTAACTGGTTAAAAAAGAATAAAGACAATCAATCAGCAAAACCGGCAGCAAAACCGGCAGCAAAACCGGCAGCAAAATCCACTGGTTTTTTTAAACGCTTAAAGCATGGGCTGACCAAGACCCGCGAAATTCTTACAACAGATATTGACCAGCTTTTTACAGGCAACAGAAAGGTTGATGATAGTCTGTTAGAAGAGCTTGAAGAGCTTCTGATTACCGCTGATATAGGGGTTCAGACCAGCATGGCTCTTATAGAAAACATTTCCAAAAAAACTGCAAAAATATCCGGTCCCGACCAACTGAAAGATGTGCTGAAAGAGGAAATATTCTCCATTCTTAATGCGCATTCGCCGGTCCAAGCATCTGGGAAGATAAGCTCTAAACCGCACGTCATAATGGTAATAGGTGTTAACGGCGTTGGCAAAACCACTACCATCGGTAAACTGGCGGCAAAATATGCCCGCGAAGGGAAAAAGGTTCTGATCGTCGCCTCTGATACCTTTAGGGCGGCGGCAGTAGAACAACTCTCAATATGGGCTGATAGAGCGGGCGCAGAAATAGTAAAACATGGAGATAATGCAGACCCTGCCGCTGTTGCATACGATGGCATAGAAGCAGCAATTGCCAGAGGGGTTGATGTCGTGCTTGTAGATACTGCAGGAAGGCTTCATACAAAAGTAAACCTGATGGAAGAGCTTAAAAAGATTAAGCGGACCATTTCTAAAAAGCTGCTGGATGCGCCGCATGAAATCCTGCTGGCACTCGATGCAACAACCGGCCAAAATGCTCTGTCCCAGGCAAAATTGTTCCACGATGCGCTCGGCGTTACCGGCATTGCCATTACAAAACTTGACGGAACAGCTAAAGGGGGCATAGTCGTCAGCATAAGCAGCTCTCTTCCAATTCAGCTAAAGTATATCGGAATCGGGGAAAAGATCGACGACATCCGGGAGTTTGATCCAGAGCAGTTTGTTGCCGCCCTGTTTTAACCTAAATTGAGCGATTTTTTACTCGATCTGCACCGATCTCTTGCGCATCAAGGATTCGCGAAAATCCTCGACATATCCACGGGTATGCCTGTGGTTTTCGCAAACCCTTATGCATCAAGATCTCAGCACATATCTTCGCAATAAATCGCTCAACTTAGGTTTAACCAATATTTATCTTTGCGATGAATGGTGAGACCTTTGCAAAACGCCCCCTTTTGCCCAATTACTGCGTCAGGCTCAAATTTTGGCACGCAGTGAAGCTTTAGCGCTATCCTCGAAATATTCAATATATTCCTCCAGTTACACGAAGTGAAGCATCAGCGCTCAATTTTCGCCTTCCTTGTACTTGAACAAAATTGAACATTTTTCAAAGGTCTCATGGTGCGCGATGCCCTACAATACAATCTTTTTGGGCTGTCTCTGTTCGCATATGCAATAACAAAGCATATTAACAGCACTGCATCCAAAAAAAGTGTTGACATTAATAATAACCTGCTATATTGCCCAACTGTATCGGGTTAAAAGTCAGGCGCTTGGGCATTATTAATAACAGACAAAAAAGGGAGGTAAGATTCTATGACAAAGGCTGAATTGGTAGACGATATGGCAAAAGATGCAGGTATCTCTAAGGTTGCGGCTGCAACTGCGCTAAATGCTTTTATGGACAACGTAACAAAAGCTCTTAAGAAAAAAGAGGGCAAGATTACGCTGGTCGGGTTTGGCACTTTTTCAAAAATCCGTCGCAAGGCTCGCAAAGGACGCAATCCTCAAACAGGTGATCCCATCAAAATCAAAGCTTGCAATGTTGTAAAATTTCGCCCCGGCAAGAAACTAAAAGCTGCTGTATAAACACAAAAAAAACAAGACGGTTTATTGAAAATGTCTTAAGGGTTCGGCAAAAAATAAACCGTCTTGTTTTTTTAATAAGTAATTTCAAATTCCTTAAACTCACCTTTATAATCTTCAAACTCTACATCCACTTTTTTTACACAGGCAAACGGTGGGCCTTCTCTGCACCACTCAAGCATTGATTTTACACTCGCTTCACCCCCTTCAAACAGGGCTTCAACATTTCCATCCCTTTTATTTCTCACCCATCCGGATATCCCTGCACGATCAGCCGCCTGTTTTGTCTCCATTCTGAAAAAAACACCCTGCACCCTGCCGATAATTATTGCATGGGCTCTAATTTTTTTCTTCTCTTCGATATTCATTTTAGTTACATCACATTCGTTACTATGATAATTTGTAAACGTGCATGGAACGTTGAAATTGAAAATTAGAAATTGCCTGTCTGCGTGCACCGCACAGGCAGAGAAATTTGGCCTGAACCTTTTTGTTCCACTTATCAAAGTCGTGCCAGACTATACCTGATAACGCTTCTGCCAGTTTGTAAACATCCAGGCTTCGCCTTTGGCTACGCCCGGCAAGCCAGTTCACGGGTCACGGTTGTGCATAGGCCTTGCCCGGCGTAGCCAAAGGCGAAGCCTGGTTCATCTCTCCCAAATTTCTACTTTCCAATTTCAAGTTTCAAGCCTCGCCACGGCGGGCTACGATAATTTTTTGCCATAAAATGCACAAAAAAAGAAACTAAAATCTGGAGCAAATTAGCGAACAATGCATCTTTTTACCCATGGCTTTGCTATAGATTTTAGATGCATCAATTCATCATCACTATAACCGTATTCATGGTCATGGAAAAATTCCGGCTGCAACACTTCAGTATTTCGGAATTTCTGCAAGGCATACAGCTCTGCTCCTCTGATAAGTCTGGAAATGCTTTCAACAGCCTCTGCATCCACAAAGGGTTTTATGCAAGTAGTCTTAAATTCATAATCTATTTTTGACCCCATAATGATCTGTATATTTGTAATTATATCCTTTTCCACAGGATACGTAACATCCTTCCGCATCAAAGAAGAATAACGGGCAGAGTCGGTTTTAATGTCCATTGCAATATAATCAACAAGACCTTCCTCTATAAGGGTCTGAACAACCTGGGGCCGGCTTCCGTTTGTGTCAAGTTTTACAGGATATCCCATTTGTTTTATTTTTCTGCAAAGCTGGATAAGATCCTTTTGAATGGTGGGCTCCCCGCCGGAAATAACCACGCCATCTAAAAACTCCCTGCGGCTTTCAAGAAAATCATAAATGCTGTTTTCACTGATATTGGCCGCAAGGCAACCCCTTGCAAGATCTGGATTGTGGCAATAAGGACAGGCAAAATTACACCCTGAAAGAAAGAGCATGCAACTTATCTTCCCGGGATAATCGATAAGAGAACTTTTTTGCAAACCACCTAAAACCATAATTTCAGACCTCGTACAATCTATTTTATTAAGGGGCTATCCACTTAACGCAAATCGATTGTCATTAATTTATTGAATTTAAAGAGTATTTGGCCATTTTTGAATAACAATCAAAAATTAGAAAAAGAGTAATATATTCAAATAGATATCTCTTTTGAACTTGCGTTAAGTGGATAGCCCCCTTTTATTATTGACTGCAATCCCTTTATATTTCGTGTTTTACTCAAAAATTGGACATCAGGTCGGTCTAGGTTATAAGGTTCAAGGTTCCCGGTTCAGGGTTGCTGGTTCTCCGACCTCTGGCTTTATGTGGGCATCAACCTCTGAACCTTTGAACTGTGAACCCTTTAACCTAACTCTTGTCTTGGAAACTGAGCCTTTTGTCCAAAATATTACCTCAAAATCTGTCAAAATTTACTTATGCCACCTTGAACGTTTTTCTCATTTTAAATTCAGCCTGCTTACCTGCATTCCACTGCTTTACAGGTCGCAGGTAGCCGACCACCCTGGAATAAATTTCGGTCTCCTGTTTACAGACAGGGCATATCGCCTGCTCGCCATTCAAATACCCATGTGACGGACATACGCTGAAGGTTGGCGTAAGGGTGAAATATGGAAGCTTGAAATTGTTTGATACCTTTTTGATCAGACCTTTAATGGCCATAGTGTCACTTACCAGTTCTCCCAGAAAAATATGCAATACAGTGCCTCCCGTATATTTTGTCTGGAGCTTCTCCTGGAGCATCAGGGTTTCGAAAATGTCATCCGTATAGTTGACAGGAAGCTGGGTGGAATTTGTATAGTATGGGGCCGCCCCTTTTTGGTAGTCATCCTCATTGGCGCAAATAATTTCAGGAAAACTTTTTTTATCTATCTTTGCCAGTCGATACGACGTGCCTTCTGCCGGCGTTGCCTCCAGATTAAACAACTCGCCGGTTTCCTGCTGCATCTCTGCCATCATGTCACGAATAAAATCCATGACCTTTAGTGAAAACTCCTGGCCCTGTTTAGTGGTAATATTTTCGCCTAAAAAGTTTAAGCATGCTTCATTCATGCCGATAACGCCGATAGTGGAAAAATGATTTTTCCAGTAAAGACCGGTGTTGCTCTTGATTTCTCTTAAATAAAATTTTGTGTAAGGATAAAGATTTTTATCTGTAAATTTTTCAAGGACCTTTCTTTTTATAGACAGGCTTTCCTTTGCAAGAAGTATTATTTTTTTTAAACGATCAAAGAAGTCATTCTCGTTTTGAGCCAGATATCCTATACGCGGCAGGCTTATGGTCACCACTCCGATCGATCCTGTAAGGGGGTTTGCCCCAAACAGGCCGCCTCCCCTTTTTAAAAGCTCTCTCTTGTCAAGTCGCAAACGGCAGCACATTGACCTGGCATCTTCGGGCGACATGTCCGAATTTACAAAGTTAGAAAAATAAGGGATTCCATACTTGCCGGTCATTTTCCAGATCGGTTCAAAGTTAGGATTATCCCAGTCAAAATCGGCTGTGATGTTATAAGTCGGGATAGGAAATGTAAAGACCCTCCCCTTTGCATCTCCTTCCATCATTACCTCGGCAAAAGCTTTGTTTAACATATCCATTTCCGGCTGAAAGTTTGAGTATGTCTCATCCTTTTCAACTCCGCCTATGATCACAGGATGATCTTTTAGAATAGAAGGCACATGAAGATCCATAGTAATATTGGTAAATGGGGTATTACCGGTAACAAAACACTTGCCGTTTCTTCGGGCGATAACAGTCTCATTATCCGTATTCGGACACCAAATAATCCCCGAATAATCAACTTTTGCAATTTCTTGAATATAAGTATCCTGATGGTCGATCAAACGTAGCACATAAAGCATTTTTTTGCCGATGTTCGGTTCTCTTTCACCCACTGTAAAACCATATTCGGCATCTACCGCTAATTGCTGAAGTCCATTTAATATTTCCACATCCGTTGTGGTAATTTTGCATTCTTCGTGACCGTCTGCTTCCAAATATGTTTCAAGAAACAGCCGAGTTTGACGTTTATCCATATTTTTGAGAATTTCAGGAATAAATTTCACGCCGTCCCGCGTCTGGAATAACTCATCCAATATTTTCCGGGAAGATCCGGCATTTAAACGAATCATCCGCGTAGAACGTCCCAAGGCAGGAGAAGAATCTCTTTCACTATATTCACATTTCAGACGTTTCAGCAGGTTGATAATTTTTTCATAATTTTCAGTGCTTGCAATCCGGGATTGATATATTGTGATTCTATGACAGTGGCGATAGCTCGTATAGTTTTCTTTTGTGCCTTCAGCGATAATCCACGCTAACAGTTCAATTTCGTCGTCGGAAATATTTTTAGGCGGATTGGCATTTTTTCCAGTTATGGGAATAATGACAGGAGATTTATATTCCAGAACTTTTTCGATTTCCTCAAGAACAAATACACCGTCTGTATTGAATTTTTTCCGAACCACCCGGTGTTTAGGTGAAATCAATTGATCCTGAATTCTGTTTTTCAAGTTATACATATGTCCGGTGTAATGCTCCGCAAACATTTTTTTAACGGGCAAATCCTGAATTTCGCCGGTTTCCACATTAAACGTCTTGATGATGTCCCCTGCTTTAAGGTCTTCATGTCCACGCCATCCATCAGGTGTCAGGATTTCCGTATCTTCAGACATGCATTGAAATCCTACGCGTGTCGGTATGTTAATATTAAAAACAAACTCCTGCAGAGCCTGTTTTATCTCTTTATCATTCATGTTGTCATACCGGATAAAAGGGGCCAGGAGGGTATCAAAGCTTGAAATGGCCTGGGCGCCTGCTGCCTCGCCCTGCAATGTATAGAAAAAATTTACGATTTGCCCCAGAGCCGATCTAAGATGTTTCGGCGCAGCGCTTTCCACCTTGCCTTCAACGCCTTTGAATCCCTGCTTTAGAATATCTTCCAGATCCCACCCAACACAATAAATCGAAAGTAGACTCAGGTCATGTATGTGAAGATCGCCATTTTTATGGGCATGCCTGAACTCGGGAGGATAGATGCGGTTAAGCCAGTATTCTTTTGTAACATCGGATGATATATAATTGTTAAGCCCCTGGAGAGAATAGCACATGTTGCTGTTTTCCTTAATTTTCCAGTCAAGTTTCCGGATGTAGGTATCAACAAGATCAACATTTGCTTTTGTTGCAATCTTTCTTATCTGCGCATGCTGTTCCCTGTATAGAATATAAGCCTTGGCAGTCTTATAAAACGGAGAATCAAGCAACACTCTTTCAACAATATCCTGTATCTCTTCCACTTCAAGAACAGAATCAAGGCGGAGCTCATGGGCTAAGGTCAGAACTCGAAGGGTCAGCTTTTTTGCCTCCCTTTCCCCGAACTCTTCTGTTGCGCTGCCTGCCTTGGCAATCGCTGCTGTAATCTTTGATGAATCAAATTGCATAACCCTTTTGTCCCGTTTTTTTATATTTTCCAACACTTTTGTTTTCCTTTCTGAGTAATTTAAGTTCTTTCCAAAATTGATGCCATTCTCTGTAACACAACATGGTGTATGTTTGTCAATGAATAAATCAATATATTGTGCATGGATCAGAAAAGGCTAACACGAATTACAAAGAATAACAGGGGGGGGTAAGGCTATTTTTCGGCAGGTTTTTTTATTTATCTAATGCCGGACGCCAGACGTCACCTTTGAGCTTTCACCTTTGAGCTTCTCGTTGCTGGTTGCTGTCTAATCTTCTAACCTTCTAATCTTCCAACCTTCTGCTCATTGCTTTCATCTTCATGCTCTCAACATGTCTCATGTTATGCTTTTTTATTGGAGGAGTTACCCAGATATAATCTGCAAAGGAAAGCTTGGCCTTGCTTCCTGCGGACGCCAATAAAATGGTTCTAAAGGCAGCTCCGTTACGACCAAAGGCCCGGTCAGGTATTCCAAATTTACGTATAATGTGACCATTCCCAACCAAAACCACTACCATAGGCGCTTTTTTTAGATAAAGCGCTATTGATTCGGCCATTGTTTCTTCCCACACGCACTGGACCATATAGAAATGTTTAAAACTTTCTCTTCCCTTTATTTTGTGTTTTTTGAATATCTCTTCTATATATGCCCTATGATCGACATTAGTGGTATCTATTCTTTCAGGGAGGCGCTTTTTTTCATCGTCGGATAAGCTCTCAATTCCGCCGACAGCTATCTTTGGTGGAATATGGAATGGTATGTTCAGGCCTATAAGCTTTATATGTTTTTCCTTGATAAAAGTAAGTAGGTCTTTGTATAATTCAAAATTAAATTTCCAGTTCGCATACCAGTGCGTCCTTTCCAGAAACCCCTTTTCATCCAGACTGCCGGCAGACCACATATCCAATATTTTCTGGTATGAATGATCAAATGCCTCCATGCCGACTGCAAGTTCCGGATGCTGATTAATAAGCCCTTTGATAACCTCTAACTGGATTTTATGATGCGCTGAATTTGTGTGTTGTTCACCAATATAAATTACTTTGGCCCTGCTTAAGTCGGCGATAAGCTCTTCGAAAGATACAGACACGCCGGTTTTGGTGTCGATTATATCTCCCTCTTTAAACGACTTCGACAAATCCTCGATTAAAAGTTTTTTTGGCATTATTGCGCATCCCCATATAAGATTCATAAACGCGGTAAAACAAAAAAGTATAATGACCGTTTTCCTGCTTAACTTCATTGTATATCGAGACCTTTGAAAAAACCTTCCTTTGCATTCTGTTTTTATAATTTGACTGATTTGTAGAAAGTCTGTAGTATTTTTAACTATAAAACTTATCATACAAATTGCAACCATATTACAAAACATATTATGCGTCTTCACCAAAATCCGCTATTTAGAAAAGAAATCGCTCCGTGGTATGACTCGGATACAACCTGTTTGATAATGATCGGCTTTTTACTTATAATATTTTTGTTCAGTATTGCAGGTATTTTTGAAGCATATGAAAAAATTGAGTATCATAAGTATGTTTGGGTCCCCGGCATTCTTCTTGTAATGAGTGGAGGAATAATAATTTCAACGTCAATACGCCTGTTAAAAAGATACTACAAACGACGGGCCAAAGAGAGAGGAGGTTTATGAAAGCCGCCATTCTTTTCGCTTGACAACCTTTGATAAACATGCCTTATATACAAAACCAAGTGGGTTTATTTGCCTTATAAAGCCCGAGGCAGAGAACAATTAACAGTTTTTTTTAAAGAAGGAGATTAGTTTTTTGGAAAATGGAATTGTAAAATGGTTTAACGATAAAAAGGGATTTGGTTTTATTGAGCGGGAAAATGGTGGGGATATATTTGTTCACCACTCAGCTATCAACGCGTCTGGCTTCAGAACTCTTTCTGAAGGAGACAGGGTAACTTTTGATGTAGAAGAAGGCGATCGAGGACCATCCGCAAAGAACGTAACCAAGGTTTAGTCCGCAACCAATGCCCCAATCATCAATCAAGGGCAAGGGCATGCTGTGTTAAATAAATGAGATGCCCTTTTTTGTTTAGGGTTTGCTCAAAAAATAAGTTCGCAATTTTAAGTGTTGAGGCGCCCGGCTGGCAAGGCGCGAAAGCGCAGGAATATCAGGCATATTCCGAGCTTTCGCAACACAGCCAGGCGGGATGCATCGGCGCTTAAAATGTGAAGTTATTTTTGAGCGAGTCCTTAATAGACCCCAAAATCTTTTAGTAGATCATTAATGCCGAGTTTCCTGACCTTTAGTTTCAAGAATTCCGCAATAGTCGGTTGATAGGCCTTAACCTTGAGATACATATTAGCCTCTGTTGGCGTCTGGCTACCTTTTTTATTATTGCAGGGTTTACAGGAAGAAACACAGTTTTCAAATGAAGTTTTACCGCCTCTTGATTTAGGAATGATATGGTCAATTGTCAGCTTTTCTTTATCATTACCGCAATAGGCACACGTAAACCCGTCTCTTATGAGAATATTCTTTTTGCTGAAAGGCGTTCTGCTTCTATACAGGGTTCTAATAAGCTTTAGCAGTCTCATAACAGCAGGAATTTTTATTAAAGCTCCTTCAGCCGTTCTGACAATTTTTTTAGAATACTTTAATACTTGCACCCTGCGTTTTACCACAAGACACATTGCTCGTTTCCAGGTTGTCACATTTAGAAATGAGTAATCTGCATTAAGCAAAATACACTGAACCATTTTATCCCTTTTTTTGTAAAGCCTGTCCCTAGCAAAAGATTATTAATAATAATTATTAACAGCTATCATCATGCCAATCAAGTATTGTTTGTGCAGTTAAGTGTCTAATAAAATTCCGCAACCCATTGAGCTTTTTGAAAATGAAAGATTATAAACATAAAGCAATTGAAGCGGCATCTTTTTTAAAAACACGCGTTAAGAAACCTTCTGAAATAGGAATTCTTACAGGAACAGGTCACGGAGAAAGCGCAAAAGCGCTGGACATAGACGCCTCCTTTGAATACAAAGATATTCCACACTTCCCGATCTCAACTGTTGAAAGTCATTTGGGCAGACTTCTCACAGGCAGTATACATGGCAGGCAGATTATTGCCATGCAGGGGCGGCTTCATCTTTATGAGGGATATACTCCCGCAGAGGTTACCTTTCCAATAAGAGTAATGCAGGTACTCGGCGTTAAAAATCTGATTCTTTCCAATGCATCCGGAGGCATAAATCCTCTGTTTAAAGCCGGCGATATAATGATTATTAAAGATCATATTAATCTCACTGGTTCAAATCCTCTAATAGGCCCAAATGAAGAGACCTGGGGTATCAGGTTCCCTGACATGACACAGGCATACGACACAAAGCTTGCATCGATTGCTGAAAAAGCAGGAAAAGACGCAGGAATTCCATTGCAAAAAGGTGTTTATGCCGGCCTGACAGGCCCCTGCCTTGAAACACCCGCTGAAGTGCGTTTTTTAAGAGCTATAGGAGCCGAAGCCGTCGGTTTTTCAACTGTCCACGAGGTAATTACGGCTGTACATGCCGGCATAAAGGTGCTGGGGTTATCGACAATAACCAATGTGCACGATCCAGACAAACCGGTTGAATCAACAATTGAAGAAATAATTGCCGTGGCAAAGGAATCTTCTTTAAAGCTTGCATCAACCATAAGCAATGTAATTAAGAATTTAACCTGAATTGAGCGATTTTTTACTCGATCTGCACCGATCTCTTGCGCATCAAGGATTCGCGAAAATCCTCGACATATCCACGGGTATGCCTGTGGTTTTCGCAAACCCTTATGCATCAAGATCTCGGCACATATCTTCGCAATAAATCGCTCAACTTAGGTTTAAGGGCTCGCACAAAAATAACTTGGCATTTTAAGCGCCGATACATCCAGCCTGGCTGCGTTGCGAAAGCTCGAAATATGTTTGATATTCCTGCACTTTCGCGCCTTGCCAGTCTGGCGCCTCAACACTTAAAATTGCCAACTTATTTTTGTGCGAACCCTAAGCTAAAAAATATGAAACTATTTGACAGCCATTGCCAT
Organism: Thermodesulfobacteriota bacterium; assembly: GCA_034721935.1. Taxonomy (GTDB): domain Bacteria; phylum Desulfobacterota; class Desulfobacteria; order Desulfobacterales; family ETH-SRB1; genus Desulfaltia. Next base: position 5,146 of record JAYENE010000048.1, on the reverse strand, counting down.
CTTAACGACAGGGCGTATGATAAAGATATTGATGCGGTTATTAAACGCGCGCATGATGCCGGGGTAGCAGCATGTATGGTTGTAGGAACAGACAAGGAAAGCTCGATCAAAGCCGTTGCTCTGGCAAAATCCATAAACGGCATTTATGCCTCTGTCGGCATTCATCCTCACGAAACACAAAGCTGCTCTGAATCAATCTTAAAGCTTCTGATGAATCTTGCCGAAGACCCTGAGGTTTGTGCATGGGGCGAGATCGGCCTTGATTTTAACCGCATGTATTCTCCGCAAGATGATCAGGAAAAATGGTTTATAAGGCAGCTTGAGATTGCCGATAAATGCAACCTTCCGGTTATTTTCCATGAAAGAGACAGCAATGGCCGCCTGCTCGAAATAGTCAGGGCACATCAGAGAAAGGATGGAAAAGGGGTTGTACACTGCTTTAGCGGAAACAGGGCGGAACTGGAGCAGTATATTAATCTTGGCCTTTATATCGGCATAACAGGCATTCTGACCCTAAAAAAGCGCGGCGCTGATTTGCGGAAGCTTGTGCCTGTAATTCCTGTTGAACAAATCCTTATCGAGTCAGATGCGCCATATCTGACACCTGCTCCTGAAAAAAACCGCACAACACGGAATGAACCGGCATTTGTCAGGCAGGTTCTGTTTAAGCTGGCGGAAATAAGAAAGGAAGATCCGGAACATCTGGCATCCGCGACATGGGAAAACAGTTGCCGGCTGTTTAATGTCCCCAAAAAGACCTGACCACTTCCTGCCCTATTGAATAACTCCCTCTTTCAAAAGCGATTCTCATTTCAGCAGCTTTTTCTATTTACCACAGCACTTTTTATACTTCTTCCCGCTTCCGCACGGGCAGGGATCATTGCGTCCAACTTTCTTTTCAGCTATCTTGGTTTTTGCTGGAGTTAATAATATTTCCAGATCGGTAATATCCTCTGGTTTATCCGGTTCCAATCCAATTATATATTTCCAGCCGTTTTTCTCAAATATCGATGCTACTTCTTTCCGTCTTTCTTCAGTTTGCACATTAACAACAGCAGGCCTCTTTTCAGCGCCTAATTTTGTCTTCTTTTTACCATCAAAAATTTTTGCCATCTCTTCACCATTAAAAATATTATCAGAAATTTACAAACTCAAAAAAATAACTTGCCAACAACCTGATGTGGCGGGCAGTTAAATTTAAAACGGCTGACTGTTTGAGCATGTTAGCGAGCGTTAAGAAAGAACGACGACTGAATAAAATTTTCTATGAGTCAGATAATGTCGGCTTTAGCAAGCTTTTTATAAAATGATTGCTCTAAGTTATTTCTTTACGCTCACTTACAAGCGAGTTTCAGCCGTTCTTAAATTTAATTGTCCGCTGCCTCAGGTTAACCACATAATGAGTTTGTAAATTTCTGTTACCTAAGTTGAGCGATTTATTGCGAAGATATGTGCTGATATCTTGATGCATAAGGGTTTGCGAAAACCACAGGCATACCCGTGGATATGTCGAGGATTTTCGCGAATCCTTGATGCGCAAGAGATCGGTGCAGATCGAGTAAAAAATCGCTCAATTTATGTGTTATTATAAAATACCACATTAAATCGATGCAAACAAGGAAAACAAAAAAATGTGGATAAAAATCCTTGACAATCATTTATATTTTAATTACTACAATTGCACCTGTTAATCAAGGTAGTAAATTTGCGATAGATTTATTATGAATTTAATTAGTTAAGCAGGAGATTACTCATGGCTGTACCAAAACGTAGGAGATCTAAGTCAAGGCGTGACGCACGACGTGCTCACACAAAGGTGTCGGCTCCAAATCTTTCGGTTTGCCCACAGTGCGGAGAGGCCAGGCTTCCGCACCATGTCTGTAAAAATTGCGGATCTTATAATGGGCGCACTGTGATTGAAACCACAGAATAACAAGACCAAAAAGGAATATATATAGATGACACCATCCGTATCTGAAACAGAAATCGGCCTTAAAGGTCTGGATTACGAGTTCAGGCAAATGGTCCTTGATACAGTAAGGCAGTTTAAAAAACGGATTCTTACAAAAGAAAATATTCTTAAATTTGATAAGGAGGAAATTTTTCCTGAAGAGATTATCCGTTCAATGCTTGGCCCGGACATTGGTTTGCAGCTCATTTTCATTCCTGAAGCTTATGGCGGTTTGGGGGGAGGAGCACGGGACTGTTTTGAAGTTATCCGAGAAATTTCCAGTATATGTCTTGGCATTGCCACAGGCTTTTTTGCTGTTCAGCTTGGCTCAGACCCTTTGCTTGTCGGAGCTACAGAAGAGCAGAAACAAAAATGGCTCGGCGCTATTGCCCAGGGTGATTCCCTTGTCGCTTATGCCGTAACTGAACCCGGCGCTGGAAGCAACCTGGCAGCGCTCAAGACAAAGGCTGAGCCTGTATCAAACAATTCAGGTGAAATCACAGGATATAAAATTAACGGAACCAAACAGTTTATATCAACCGGAGGATATGCTGATTTCATTACCCTTCTTGCAAAGACCCCGGAAGGGCCTTCTTTTTTCGTTGTGGAAAAGGGCGCTGAAGGTTTTGTGCAGGGAAAGGGCGAAGAAAAACACGGTATTCGCGCTTCAAATACATCTCCGCTTTCATTCACCGATGTCTTTGTGCCTGTTGAAAATCTCATCGGAGGCGTGCCTGGACAAGGGATGCAACAGGCCAATAATGTTTTTGGATATACAAGACTTATGGTGGCCGCCATGGGTATTGGCGCGGGTAATGCTGTTTTAGATATTGTTATTCCATATGCCAGGGAGAGGATTCAGTTTGGATCTTCTCTCTCAGAAAAACAGGGGTATACTCATAAGCTGATTGTGCCGAATGTTGTAAATCTTGAAGCAGCCTTAGCATATTCCGAGGAGATCGCAATCAGGCTTGATTCCGGTGAAGAGGATCTCCAGGTCGAAGGGGCTATTGCCAAACTATTTGCAACAGAGTCGGCCAATAAAACCGCAGATGATGGCATGCAGGCTCTCGGCGGATACGGATATATACGCGAGTTCGAGGTGGAAAAGATAAAAAGGGATGTAAAGATAACCTGTATCTATGAAGGAACAAGCGAGATACTGCAAAATATTATAAGCACATTCCGGTGGAAAAAAACTCGTAAATCAAAGGGAGCATATTACATGGCCATCAGTTCAGAGATGGAAGAGCTGGCTAAGGCTATGGGTGATGCGGGATGCCGCTTTTACGGACTGGCCGCAAAGGCGCTTAACGATGCTGTTATGCTGGTAAATGACAACAGGCTTACCAAACAACAATATATCATGTTTGCCCTTGCTGATATGATGACATATGTTGAGGTTGGCGCAAGCATGGCTCGCAGGGCAATGAAGCTTGACAAAACCGGCAATCCTGGAGCTGAAAAGATCAAGGCCATGTCCAGGATTTTTGCGAACCATACAGCACAATTAGTGGCTCAGAATATACTTAAAATTCTGAAAGGCCCAGGTGTGTTTGATCGACAAACAGTTTCCAAATTTATGGAAACAGTCGCATTTAATGAATTAATATGCAGCTATGAAAATATCATAAAAGATATGGATATAGTTGCAGACATATTGTTCGAGAGGTCATGATGTCGGATCAAAGCAAACGTATAATAGTTGTGACAGGCGCTTCAAGGGGTATTGGCCGGGCAATTTGTCTTGCATTTGCAGGGCCGGACACCCATGTTTATTTTAACTATTTTGCTCCGGGTGACTTTGCCGCCGCTGAAATTGCGGCTGCTGCGGAAACGGAAAAACTTGTTTCCGGTTTAGGAGGTTCGGCAACAGGCCTGAGTGTAAATGTTGCATCGGAAAAAGATGTAACAAGCTTTTTCGAAACAATACTCAGTGAAGCTAAACGTATTGATGTTCTTGTAAATAACGCGGGTATAACCAGAGACGGACTTTTGGTGCGTATGAAGGAAAAGGACTGGGATGCTGTATTGGATATTAATTTAAAAGGCGCATTTAACTGCGCAAAGATTGCGGCCAGAACCATGATGAAACAACGTTTTGGATGTATTATTAATATAGCATCGGTCGTTGGTGTAACCGGCAATCCGGGGCAGGCAAATTATGTAGCGTCAAAAGCGGGTATAATCGGACTTACCAAGGCAGTGGCACAGGAACTTGCATCGCGAGGTATTACCGTCAATGCGGTTGCTCCCGGGTTTATAGAAACAGACATGACTGCATCGCTTTCAGACAAGGCAAAAAAGGCAATGACAAGCCAGATACCATTAGGCCGCGCAGGAAAACCTGAAGATGTGGCGGCCGTTGTTGCTTTTCTGGCGTCTAAAAGCGCAGCATACATTACCGGTCAGGTAATTCATGTAAATGGTGGCATGTATATGTGACCTAAAATGAGCGATTAGCCATTAGCTTTTAGCTATTAGTCAAACTATATCAAGATGTTATTAAATAATAATCCGCCCCAGAGCCCGTTGGCGAAGGTGATTAATAAATAATTATACGAATACGTATTTCATAAGAGCTAAGGGCTAATTGCTAACAGCTAATCGCTTAACGTAGGTGTGAAAGGAGAAAGTTTAGATGTCAGTTGAAGATAAAGTCAAAAAGATAATAGCGGAAAAACTTAGTGTTGACCTGAATGAAGTTGTGCCAGAAGCGTCCTTTGTAGATGATCTTGGCGCGGATTCTTTAGATCTTGTTGAGCTAATAATGTCAATAGAGGAGGAATTTGACATAGAAATCGCTGATGAAGATGCAGAGAAAATGCTTACAGTTAAAGACGCCAGCGATTATATAGATAAACATTAACCTTTGGTTGAGCGTTTCAACGTTCACGGTTCCCGGCTGAAGAGCCCTAACTTACTATTAATAAAAGGATAACACTGCAATAAAAAAGTTCACTGTTCAAGGTTCATAGGTTGTCAACCCTGAATTTTGAACCGTGAACCTTGAACTCTCGCGCAGCGCAGGCGCTTGCGCCGCGTGGAACCTGAAACCGATTACTTTAAATTAAACCTAAGTTGAGCGATTTATTGCGAAGATATGTGCCGAGATCTTGATGCATAAGGGTTTGCGAAAACCACAGGCATACCCGTGGATATGTCGAGGATTTTCGCGAATCCTTGATGCGCAAG
>JAYENE010000047.1:0-5617 GCA_034721935.1 Thermodesulfobacteriota bacterium | reverse complement strand
GCAAACCCTTATGCATCAAGATCTCGGCACATATCTTCGCAATAAATCGCTCAACTTAGGTTTAAATCTGATCACACCCGAAGCTTGATTTCAGATGGTTTGTTGCATAACGCTAAAGTATTACGTTAATTTCAATTTTTTTCAAAGGTTCGTGTTTTCGGGTTTTTTTCAGGTAGTCCATACAAAACAGTGCAGGTGGTTTAAAAAGTTGCAGGGGCGGCTTTATGCCGCCCGATAGATCGATTCAGGCGAGGTAAACTCGCCCCTACAGAAATCTATACGTAAGGACTCATTACAATCCCAACACTTCGTAAGTAGCTGATTTTCTTAACCTGCATTGTTTTGCAGGGACTACCTGGTTTCGTGATTAACTTTCTCGCTATGAGCTAATATGTGTGGAATCTGCGGAATATATAATCTTGACGGTCGTCCGGTAGACAATGACCTTCTTCACAAGATGAATAATACCCTTGTCCACCGGGGACCCGACGACGAGGGGTATTATGTCAACGGAGATGTTGGCCTTGGCCATCGACGCCTCAGCATCATTGATCTGGATACCGGCAAACAGCCAATGGGCAATGAGGATGGCTCCATCCAGGTGGTCTTTAACGGAGAGATTTATAACTTTCTCGAATTGTGGCACCAGTTGAAAAGCAAGGGGCATCTCTTTCGAACCCGGAGTGATACAGAGGTTCTCGTCCACGGCTACGAGGAATGGGGAGAAAACCTGGTGCAGCATCTTAATGGCATGTTCGCTTTTGCTGTTTGGGATGGTAGGCATAAAAGACTCTTTATGGCCAAGGACCGTGTAGGAAAAAAACCTCTCTATTATCATTTAGATAAAGACCGGCTCTTGTTTGCTTCTGAGCTAAAGGCCCTGCTCAAAGATCAAGATATTCCCAAAGATATTGACCCCACCGCCCTTGACGCATATCTAAGCTTTGGTTATGTGCCATCCCCTTTAAGTATTTTTCAGGCGATTCGAAAGCTTCCCCCGGCCCATCTTGCGGTCTATAGCCCCAGTGGCTTTTCGCTCCGCCAATACTGGCATCTGGATATGGAAACGGAGACTTCTCCCAGATCCGAGATCGAAGTGCTTGAGGAGCTGAAATCGCTATTTGATGAAGCAGTTCACCTTCGCCTTATCAGCGATGTCCCCCTCGGTGCTTTTCTCAGCGGCGGGGTTGATTCCAGTGCGGTGGTGGCTTCTATGGCTGGGGCCATGGAGACTGAACAGGTCAAAACGGCCTCCATCGGTTTTTCAGATAAGAAATTTAACGAACTCGAATATGCCCGAATGGTGGCCAAGCAATATCAAACCAGCCATAGTGAGTTTGTGGTGAACCCAGATGTCCTCGAAGTGTTGGATGACATTGTATGGCATCTGGATGAGCCTTTTGCTGATGCCTCCGCCATCCCCACCTATTATGTGTCGCAGATGGCCCGCCAGAAAGTCACTGTGGCCCTGTCGGGAGATGGTGGAGATGAAACCTTTGCCGGGTACATCCAGCGGTACTACATGAACCGCATGGAGGATAACATCCGCAAGAAGATTCCTCGTATCCTCCGCCAAACTGTGTTAGGCCCTATAGCCAGGATTTATCCAAAAGCAGATTTCCTTCCCCGTCCTTTGAGATTGAAGTGTTTTCTGTCCAATCTTTCCCGAGCCTTTGAGCAGGCATATTTCCAGGATATGTCCTTTTATTTTCTGCCTGAGATGAAAAAGAAGTTATATCGCCCGGGGTTTACCTCCGCTATCGGGAATTTTGATGCCTTCTCCGTCCTTGAAAAGCACTTTAAGAAAAATCAGAATCCCGATGTAACAACCCGGGTGCAGTACATCGACATCAAGACATATCTTCCGGAAGATATACTGGTCAAAGTAGACCGGATGAGCATGGCGAATTCTCTGGAGGTGAGATCTCCTCTTCTTGACCACAAACTGATGGAATATGTGGGAAGGTTGCCTTCCTCTCTCAAGCTCAGAGGTAAGGAGTCAAAATATATCCTGAAAAAGATGATGGAAGATCGCCTGCCCAGAGATATTCTTTATCGAAAAAAACAGGGTTTTTGCATTCCCTTGGCTGAGTGGCTGCGGGGTGAACTTAAGGAGTTTGCTGGAGACACCCTGTTCTCTTCTCGAGCCAGGTTTAACGCCTATTTTGACCGTGGATACGTTAAAGATCTCTGGAAGAGACATTTAACTGGCAGGCAGGATTATGCCAATCCGCTTTGGGGATTGATGATGTTTGAATTGTGGCACAAGAAATTTATGTAATTTAGCCACAGACACACACAGGGGGAAACATAAATAATTATTTTAGCCACAGACCCACGCAGACAGACAGACACAGACGGCTAAATATTCTCTCTATCTGTGACTAAAAACAGAAGTAGTTAATGAACAGGAGCATAACTATGTATCCAAAGCTGGTCAAACATATCCTATTCCCGTTACATGAAAAGATAATCGGCAGAGAAACATTCGAATATTTGGATGAACTTGAAAAACTCCAGTGGATCTCACCAAACGAGCTGGAGGAAGTGAGATTTAGAAAGCTCCGAGAGCTTCTCCTTCATGCCAACAAAAACATCCCGTTTTACACCCGGCGATTTGCCGATGCCGGGTTTGATCCTGGAAAGATGCAGGATATTGATGATTTTAAAATCATACCACTTCTGAACAAAGAGGAGATCCAGGGCAACCTGGATGACCTGGGGTGGCAGGACTGTCCCGGAGGGTTGCAGAAATATAATACCGGGGGTTCCTCGGGAGAGCCCTTGATCTTCTATTTTGATCAACGACGACAGGCTTATGATATGGCGGCACGCATACTTACACACCGGTGGTGGGGCATAGATAAAGGAGATAAAGAGCTATATCTGTGGGGCTCTCCCCTTGAAATCACCAAGCAGGATCGCATCAAGAACCTGCGGGATTTTTTGACCAATGATTTGCTGATCAGCGCATTTGAAATCTCTCCTCAAAAGATACCGGGCTTTGTCAAACAGTTCAGAAAATTCAGGCCCGCCTGCCTTTTTGGCTATCCAAGCACTATTGCGCTTTTTTGCCGGATGGCTGCGGAACAGCATTTTGTTCTTCACGATCTGGGAATACGGGTCGTTTTCTCTACAGCGGAAGTGCTTTACGACTACCAGCGGGATAGTATCAGCCGATATTTCGGCGGAATACCGGTGGTCGATTCCTACGGCAGCAGGGAAGGCGGCTTTATCAGTCATGAGTGTCCGGAGGGAAATTATCATGTAATGGACCCGAATTATGTAATCGAGTATCTGAGGGATGGGGAACCGATCAAGCCGGGGGAAGATGGAGAAATCGTTATTACTCATCTGGATGCCTGGGGCATGCCCTTTATTCGCTACCGCACTGGCGACATGGCCCAGCCAGGCACGGGGATCTGCAAGTGCGGAAGAGGCTTTTCTACCATGGCGAATATCCGCGGACGTACCACGGACTTCATAGTCACCCCTGATGGCAGGTGGCAGCACGCCCTTTCGCTCATTTACGTTGTTCGCGACATAAAGGGAGTGGCTGAGTTTAAGATCATTCAGGACGATGTCGATGATGTAAGAGTCCTGCTCAAAATTCACAAAGATATCTACCCTTCAAACGGCGATGAGCTAATTGTCAAAGGTTTCAAAAAACGAATGTGCGAAGACGTAAAGGTAACAGTAGAAATAGTGGATGATATTGCCAGAGATGCCTCCGGGAAATATCGTTACGTGGTGTCCAAGGTCGCTGCTGAGGGCATCACGACCACAAGATGAATAACAAACGCTCACAATAGCAGTTGCGGAAAGCCTCTGAATGTCTTTTCCAAAGCCATTATGGCCAACAACCACCCCGCCGCTTTTCGAGATGCGTCCGCATAGACTCTTTCTAATACTCACTGCTTGCTACGCCCTGTTCATCCTATGGGTGGACATCCTGCCGCTTCACCCGATTCTTCCATGGACGGAGGCACAAAGTCACATTTTCTGGGAAAAACCTTTTCGTTTTCATATTTCATCAAGAAGCGACTTTGTCGGCAACATCCTCTTTTTCGTGCCATTTGGCTTTTTTTTGGCGACAGCTATGGGACGGTATTTTCCGTGTGGCATTTGGGCGAAGCGTTGTCTGCAGGTAGCTGTGGGAATCTTCAGCGGATTAACTCTCAGCGCTCTGGCTGAGTCGGTTCAGGCGTTCTTGCCGATGCGGGTATCTTCATGGATGGATTTAATAGCCAATACAGCGGGCGCCGCCGGAGGCGCGATTGCTGGTTCATTGGTTTCGGGGAATATCTTTCAGAGGCTCGGGCATCGTTACAGGATGGTATCACGCACAGACCCTGCCCTCTGCATCCTGATAATATATGTCATGATGCTGTTTTTCATTGCGCTCGTGCCGTTTGATATAGCTATAAGTCCTTGGAATATCTATTATAAGTGGAAAAACGGCTTCATTATTTTGTGGCCATCAAATTTGCATTCACCTGGATGGCAAGTCTGGCTAAGACTTCTGATAAAACAAATGCCCTGGTATCTTCCCCTGGGAGCGCTCTGTGCATATATCCTTAAGTCACGCAGCCGGTTGAGTTCAGCAGGCATCGTTTGGGCGATTTCAGTAGGAACCACTCTGTATACCTTATTTCTTGAATGCCTTCAGCTTATTATAAGAACGCGAACAACCAGCCTGCCGGATGCCCTTTGTGCTGGAGCTGCCTCAGCCTTAGGCGCCCTGGCGTTGACTGTTTTATACAGACAATCCGCCAAATCTAAGCAGATAGACCTATACATGGTTTCTGCGCCCTGCACAGCGCTTATGAGCATCTTGTTACTAACAGGATATTCGTTATTGTTACTCTGTGTCAAATTGCAACCATTTGATTTTATATTTGATCCCATGGCGGTTAAACAAAAGTTGGATGCTTTTAATTTTATACCATTTATGGGCTATGTGAGGGGAGGAAGCTCCGATCCTGGCATTATTTTATTCGATCTGGCCAGAGAAGGGTTGTTATATCTGCCCGTTGGACTTATAATCAGTTTTGCAATGAAACGAGCTTTTTCACGCGCTGCTAATAAGACTGTTTTTGGAATAGCCCTTTTTATCGGATGTATTGTGTCCGGGACGGGTGAAATTGGTCAAATCTTTGTTGTCTCCCGTTACCCCGATATTACCGATATTCTTCTCGGAGCATGCGGCGCCGGGGTCGGGAGTCTGCTGCAAAAAAACAGAAGCTACGAATGACACGAATGAACACAAATAAAAGCCAACAGGGTACTACGGAAGCTGACCACAAAGAGTAAAAAATACACTCTATGCCCTTACGCCGCAGGCGCATAAATCCTGATCATCCTGTTAATCCTGGTCAAAACAAAAAATCTTTCTTCCTTGTCCTTGCGTTTCTTTGCGGCCTTTGCGGTAAAAAATAATCTTAAAATGAAATCTTACGCCTTTTTTATAGTTATCGGCGCTTTCCTTGCCTGCTCAAGCGTGTGCTTCGCGCTTACGCCCGAGCAGGTGGTGGTTGTGGCAAACAAGATGGCGTGGCACAGTTGTAAGCTGGCCAAATACTACATGGAAAAGCGCGGTATTCCCGAAAGCAACTTC
>JAYENE010000046.1:0-5619 GCA_034721935.1 Thermodesulfobacteriota bacterium | reverse complement strand
TCTTATTTGGTCGTCGTTATTTCTTAACGCTCACTAACATGCTCAAACAGTCAGCCGTTTTAAATTTAACTGCCCGCCACATCAGGTTGTTGGCAGGTTACTTTTTGAGTTTGTAAATTTCTGATTCAAAGAAGAGGTTGTACTGCCACACGGTGCTGGCGAAAGGCTGGCATGAAGCGCCAGCGTAATTGCCATTCCTGCTCCACCATCGGGGTGTAAAATGATGTTAAAGCAAAAAATTGTCAAAGCTTGAATTGTGAATTAAGTTTTTCAAATTGCGGAGAGCGCCGCCGCAGGCAGCGCTGGTTCCAGCATTTTTCCAGATATTTTAGTGAAGCTTGTAAATTATTATATGAAAATACTTCTATTACCGTCACTCCGGCATATCCTTTTAATATTTCCATGATATCTGATGTTTCATTATCTGTTAATTTATCAAGGGATAAATGAGCGAGGTTATCTTTAACTCCGTGAATATGTATGATTGATGTTCTGTTGCAGTACTTATCAAAAGTCTCTTTTATCTCTGTATTCATCAGAATAAGGTGGCCTGTATCAATACACACCGACAGGTTTAAAGAAGATATAACCTCTTCTACCCATTCAAAGGGATACATCAGGTTTTCAATTGCTATTGATCTGCTTTTTATTCCAATTGAGAGTAGCTTGTCCATGCTTTCATAAATACGTTCCTGCCATTTATTTACAATATCTTTATCACTGGAATCTTCATTATATGAAAAATGGAGAGTAAAGATGGACGGAGAAAGAAGAAGGGTAAGGTCAATGATCTGTTTAATAATATCAATCGCGCGGCCCCGGATTGTTGGATTTTTATCTCCGAGATAAATATCCAGAGGCAGATGAATATCGTATGTAATGTCGAATTCCTTTGCAAGCATGGAAAGACCTTTTATCTCCTGCTTTGAAGGAAGACTGGCATAAGCGCTTTCAAACAATAGAAGTTCGATTTCATCCAGACAGGGGCCAAGCATTTTTACATTAGGCAAATAATTGTCAGGGTATATAAATGACGTGGTTGCCAGCTTGAACGGATAAGCTCTCTTATATGACTTTGGAAGAACAGGAATTTTGGCGTGATAGTTTAACATAGAGCGCTTTCCGCTGTAACCATTAAAAAAAGCATTGATTCTAAAATTTCGGTCATGGCCCCTAACATGTCGCCTGTAATACATCCAATCCGCTTTTTGTAATAAAGCAGGATTACCGCTGTTATGATAATGAACGTCAGGTTTATCAGGACTCCTCTCCATCCTAATAAAAAGGAAAGGGCTACAGGTATCAGCAATCCCCAAAAGGCGCTGATCTTTAATGGATCGCTAAAAAGATCATGGCCTGTTCCGCCTTCAGGCCTGCCGTACTCAAGAAAACTTATGCCGAACAGAATGCCGCCCCTTGCATAGGCAGGTATAATAACGAGCAGCAAACTCCGATGAACATCTAAACTTGCAATGCCCCCACATTTAATCGCCAACATACAAACAACCGCAACAAGCCCCATCACGCCGATTCTGCTGTCCTTCATAATGACAAGGGCATCTTCTTTGGTCCTGTGCCCCAGTATTCCGTCCGCTGTATCTGCCAGACCATCCAGATGAAATGCGCCGGTAATGACCGCAAGAAATATCACATCGAGCAGTGAAGCAACAGGCTTTGACCACAATTGTAAAACAGCCGTGTCAAAAGCCGAAACCAGCAGACCTATAATTATGCCAACAACAGGGAAGAACTGTATCATCCCTTTGGGCTCAAACGCTCCCGGCTTTCCAACAGGCAGTATTGTTATAAACTGTATTGCTGAAATCAAACTTTTCATTTGTTAAGTACCTTGCCACAAAGACACAGGGGCGTTAAAATTCATAATTCGGGAATTTAGTCCCGCCTTGCGGGACGAATTGAAGGATATTGTCACTTTTAATTCCTCAATTCCCAATTCCTCAATTTATTTTATCTTTACAGGTATGCCGGCTACCATCCATATAACCGCATTAGAACATGCCGCTATCTTCTGGTTGGCAAAGCCTGCAACGTCTCTGAACAGTCTGCCAAGTCTTGTTTCCGGCACAATACCGGCTCCGACCTCGTTTGAAACCATAATAATCGGACATAGCGCATTCTCAAATGATTTTATCAGCCTATCAACATGTCCGGCAAGCTTTTTCTGATCATCGTTTTCTAAAAGAAGGTTGCTGATCCAGAGCGTCAGACAGTCCACAAGGATTAAATCCGATTTTTGACTGTTTTTATCTATTGCTTCAGGGAGAAGAACCGGAACTTCAATGGTTGTCCATGTGCGTTCTCTCTCCCTCTGGTGGCGCTCAATTCTTTTCTTCATTTCTTCATCAAAGGGCAGACATGTGGCGATAAAGACCTTTTTCCGGCAGGGGATATCTTCCGCAAGCTTAAGAGCATGCCTGCTTTTGCCGCTTCTGCATCCTCCCAAAATAAATATTATCTCTCTCATAAGTCAGACCTTTTTCTCAATAGACTTTCGTATATGTCGCCCCTGCCATAGGCACCAGAGTAACCCTTGGAAATTTACCAACAGGACTTTCATCAACTAACAGCTTGCAGTTGTATGTCTTTTCAAGCAACTGACATGTAAGCACATCTTCCGGTTTTCCCAGGCTTGCGATTATCCCTGCATTGAGTAATAGCAAATGGCTGCCATACATAGCCGCAAGGTTTACATCGTGTGATACCACAATAACGGTAAAACCGATTTCTTTTTTCAATTTCTCCATCAAATCCATTACTTTTACCTGGTGAGCAATGTCCAGCGAGGCGGTCGGTTCATCAAGAAGTATAATTTTTGGTTCCTGGCATATAGCCCTGGCAATAAAAACGCGCTGGCATTCGCCTCCGCTCAACTGATCTGTTGTTCTATGTGCAAGATGTTCAATATCAGTGAGTGCCATTGCATTTTGGGCAATTTCCAGATCCTTTTCCTGCTCAAATCCAAGCATACTTAAATGGGGGGAACGTCCCATCAGAACAAGCTCGGTGACAGTAAACGGAAAATCAAGCGCCGCCATTTGCGGAACAAGAGCAATTGTTTTTGCCAGATCCTTTCGGCCATACTTTTTTAAAGGGTGATCAAGAATTTGAATATCGCCTTTTTTTGGCTTCAAGATTCCTGCAATTATTTTCACCAGGGTTGTCTTGCCTGACCCGTTTGGGCCGATGATAATAAAAAATTCGCCTTCAGAGACCGAAAAAGAAAGATTTTTTAAAATCTCATTGTCATTGTATGAAAAATTTAAGCTTTTTATTTCAACTGCTTTTTTCATCGCTTTGATCTTTTTAAAAGATAAATAAACAACGGCGCTCCGATCATGGCGGTTATTACACCGGCAGGCATCTCACCCTGCTGAGGAAGGGTCCTTGACAGCAAATCACATATAACCATATACGCCCCGCCGCCCAGAATACAGGCCGGAACAAGGACTCGGTGATCAGGACCAAGGATAAGCCGCAAAAGATGCGGCATAACCAGACCTACAAAACCTATCAGGCCGCAATGGCATACGGTTGAACTAACCATAAACGATGTTGTTACAAGAAGGATCGTGGTTACCCTCTTGATGTTTACGCCCATGGTCTGGGCCATTTCATTTCCCATAAGGAGGAGATTCATCGAGTGTGAATACCGGAAAAGAATAATAAAGCATGGAAAAAGTGTTATGGCAAGTATTCCGACTTGTCCGATATCGCTCATTGAAAGATCTCCCATGAGCCAGAAAATGATATTATGGAGCCTGGAGTCCTGCGTCATGGAAACAAGAAACATGATAATCGCGCCGCAGAATGCATTTACCATTACACCGGAAAGGAGCAGCGTATTTTTTTTAAGAATAGATTGACCGGATGACATTATAAGAAGCAAAAGCAGCGTGGCAATACTTCCAAGAAAGGCGGTAAAACTAACGCCGGGAAAACGGGATAATCCGGCAAGTATGCCGATAATGGCCCCAATAGCAGAGCCGCCTGAAATGCCAAGAATATATGGTTCGGCAAGCGGATTTCGAAGAAGAGCCTGAAAAACAAGGCCTCCCAGGGAAAGGGTTGCTCCGACCAGGGCTGCTAAAAGCACACGGGGGAAACGGATTTGCCAGATAATTGTATCCATCATGGAGCCGGCCCCTCCTTGTCCGAACAGTGATTGCAATACCGCCTTTACCCCGTTTCGTGTTGACCCAATGGAAATTCCGATAAATATGGTCATTAAAAGGATAAGCAAAAACAGGGAAGAAACCCACACAATACGTTTTAGAACAAATGGAGTTTTAAGATTCACTGTTCGTCCTTAAATAGTTCCGGCTCAAACAGTTCCGGATGTATCAGCCTGACAAGAAGTTTAAGACCGTCTAAAAGGCGGGGGGTGGGGCGATCAAAAAGGTTTGAATCCACCAGAAAAATTTGCTGGTTTCGGACAGCAGGAATGTCTGTCCAGCGGCTCCACTCTTTTTTCACACGCTCAAACACTTCGCCCTTTGCCATGGAACTGATGATAAAAACCTCCGGAGAAAGGGCCAGAACCTGCTCCCTGCTAAACCTGGGGTATGCGGTGAGTCCTGCTGCAAGATTTTCCCCTCCTGCAAGTAAAATAAGTTCATGGATAAATGTATTCGAGCCTGCTGAAACAATGGGGAAAATCCCAACCTGATAAAAGACCCGCGGCCTGTTTGAGGCTTTTGCCACCAGGCGCTCAACCTTCTGAATCCGGGAACGCATCTTTTGCGCCAGGGTTTTCGCCTTTTGATCGGCATTCAGGAGAACGCCGATCTCCACAACTGTTTTCATCATAGAATCCATATCCCTGGGATTCACGACATATACAGGTATTTGAAGAGACTCAAGCCTTTCAACAACCGCCCTGGGGTTGCCATCCTTTGTAGATAGACAAAGATCCGGTTTTAGAGCCACTATCCTTTCCAGATCGAGCTGCACAAATGAACCAACCTTTGGAAGTTTTGCGGCTTCGGGAGGAAAATCACTGAACCTGGTTACACCTGATAGACGATGTTCCTGGCCCAGCTCATAAATAATTTCTGTAATACTCGGCGCAAGAGACACAACCCTCTGCGGGTTGTCAGACAGGGCAACGGATCGTCCTAACTGATCGGTTACGCACCTGGCGTTGGCATTAGATTGCGTTCCTACGAGAAAGGAAAAATATATTAAAACCAGCAAAATAATTGCCTGCCATTTGTATTTCATAACAATTCACGGTGACATGGCTCTGGATTCAGACTTTTCATCCTCATGCCCCGACTCCTGATCCCTGTAAAAAAAATTCCCGGAGCGTTTAACTCAAAGCATATTTTTATAAATAAGGGTTCGGCAAAAAATAAGTTCGCAATTTCAGGTGTTGAGGCGCTCGGCTGACAAGGCGCGAAAAAGCATGAATATCAAGCATATTCAGAATTTTCTAAAGCGCAGTTAGGCGGGATGCATCGGCGTCTGAAATGTAAAGTTATTTTTTGTCGAGCCCTAAGTTGCGACAACAGGCTACCAACTTAAAGCGGGACACTTTCCGTCATTTTGTCCCCTATAGCAATTTCACAATCCATCGTAGGGGCGGGTTTCAAACCCGCC
>JAYENE010000045.1:0-5620 GCA_034721935.1 Thermodesulfobacteriota bacterium | reverse complement strand
AAGAAAGAACTTGCCATAACTATAAAGAAATAGTGGTAACTTAACCAATGAATTAGACAAAAATGGCATTTTAAACCTGGTTCTTTCTTAACGATTTCTAATTCCTTCAAACAGTTTCCTGCTTTAAATCTGATCACACCCGAAGCTTGATTTCAGATGGTTTGTTGCATAACGCTAAAGTATTACGGGCAGTTAAATTTAAAACGGCTGACTGTTTGAGCATGTTTAGTGAGCGTTAAGAAAGAACGACGACCAAATAAAAATTTTCTATGAGTCAGATAATATCGGCTTTAGCAAGCTTTTTATAAAATGATTGCTCTAAGTTATTTCTTTACGCTCACTTACAAGCGAGTTTCAGCCGTTTTAAATTTAATTGTCCGCTGCCTCAGGTTAACCACATAATGAGTTTGTAAATTTCTGATTCTTTGTTCATGATTTCCTCAAATTCAAAAATTTATTTTTGTGTTTATATTCTCCCTGCTCGTCAACAAAGGCAAGACCTCTTTTTATCAAGTGAGCATTTAAAAAAGTTTTGTTTTTAAGGTATAAATAACAAAACAGATTGTTGTTTTTATCATATTTTATCTTATCGAATTTCATATATACTTTTTGGTTTTTTGTTTTTATCTTCAGGAATTCAATAGCTTCTCCGTTTGCTGTTATATCCTCCTTTATGCCAATTAAGCGAACCGTCAAGCCATTGCTCAAGTTGATAAGTTCTGGGCTGATAATCTCTTTAACAGAATAATATTCTTCTCTATTCAGAGCATTTTTATCTATCTTTGAACCAAACTGCAATTTCTTGGGATCAATCTTTTTGTCAAAAGCATGGAAATCTTTAAAAACATAAGGCAGCTTGTTAATCTCTTTGTTAAAATTAACATCAATTCTTTCCTGTTCGATAAATTCATATTTGGTTCCAAATAAATCAGGCTGGTTTGCCTGTAGTTTCCGTTTAATATAAGGAATAAATTCATGATTAATTTCATAGCCCACTGAATTTCGGTCGAGATTTTTGGCAGCAAGCGAGGTTGTCCCGCTTCCAAGAAATGGATCAAGAATTTTATCTCCGACAAATGAAAACATCTTAATTAATCTTTTTGGAAGTTCTTCAGGGAACATTGCAATATGACCATCTTGCTTTACGCCGCCAAAATTCCAATGGCCTGAAAAATATTCCTTCCATTCTTCTTTTGTCATCCTTGACAGTTCCTTGTTTTTTTTGTCAGGTTTTTTGGGAGCGCCAAGTTTTTTAAACAATAAAATAAATTCATAATCAATTGATAGAATGCCATTACGTGGGAAAGGAAAACTTCCCATTATACTGGCGCCCCCAGTGGTGTTAGTTGTTGTTTTTTTCTGCCAAATTATAGCGCCCATATAATCAAAACCAATACTTTCGCAAAATTTGATTATTTCTGTTCTTATTGGAATAACTTTATACCTTCCATAATAAACCGAACGAGCAAATTGATCTCCGATATTTACACACAGTCTGCAACCATTATCTAAAACGCGATAACATCCTTTCCAAACAAGATTTAAGTTGTTAATATAATTTTCGTAGCTGTCGTTAAAGCCAATTTGTTCATTTGTTCCATAATCTTTCAATTGCCAGTATGGAGGTGATGTGATTACAAGATGAACCGATTTATCCTGTAATTCTATCATACATCGACTATCACCTCTGATAATCTTGTGACTTGTTTGATGATTCATTTTTTTAACAGCCTCGTTTTTATAGTTTTATCCAGCGAACGGCCGAGTTGAGCTGCAAAATTTCTTGTATAACGGGTACGAAGTGGCTGGTTATGCAAGCAATTTGTCAGCTCCAACGATTTGTTCGCGCCGCCTGCGGCGGCGTAGACAAATTAAATGTTAAGAAATAAATCAGTTATATTGGATATAAATATGTTATTTCTTGATTTTAATTGTATGGTATATATCACATTGTTTTTAATGAAAAAGCAAGAATTTTGTAATCACAAAAAACCTCGCAAATTGCTGGATCAGGTACGCGATGTGCTGTAATGCTCTTTGTTCTTGAGAAAAAAACAATGATGATATAACCTAAGTTGAGCGATTTTTTGCGAAGATATGTGCTGAGATCTTGATGCATAAGGATTTGCAAAAACCGCAGGCATACCCGTGGATATGTCGAGGATTTTTGCGAAGCCTTTATGCGCAAGAGATGGGCGCAGATCGAGTAAAAAATCGCTCAATTTAGGTATAAGGTAACACTTTAGCTTTTTGAAAATAAATGCGCTTCAGGTATAATCAAATTTAAACCAGGAAAAACTCACGAATAAGAAATCGTAAAGAAAGAACTTGCCATAACTATAAAGAAATAGTGGTAACTTAACCAAAGAATTAGACAAAAATGGCATTTTAAACCTAATTCTTTCTTAACGATTTCTAATTCCTTCAAACAGTTTCCTGTTTTAAATCTGGTCACACCCGAAGCTTGATTTCAGATGGTTTGTTGCATAACGCTAAAGTATTACGATATAAGTTATTAATATGATTTACATCACACCTGATATTAAAATAAGCGAAAATGAGATTAAGTTCCGGTTTATAAGGGCAGGGGGTCCTGGAGGCCAGAATGTCAATAAGGTTTCCACGGCTGTTCAGCTTCGCTTTGATGTAAAAAACTCTCCTTCTCTTCCAGATCAGGTTCGCTATCGTTTGATTCGGCTTGGGGGAAGAAGAATTACAGAACACGGGATTCTTAATATCGAGGCCAGGCGGTTTCGAACACAGGAAGGCAACCGGCAGGATGCGATTGACCGTTTAATTAAATTAATTCAAAAAGCCTCTGAAAAACCTAAACCCCGCATTAAGACTAAACCAACCCTGGCATCAAAGGAACGCCTGCTGGCGGCTAAAAAGCGAAGAACCAGAATAAAACGGATGAGACGGCTGGTTTCGATTTCCGAGGATTAGGGCTCAAGCCATTGCTTACAGGCCAGTCAGTTGTTTTTCAAATTCAGCCTGTTTTTTCTCCAGCCCGGTCGTCAGGGTTTCAAATTCATCGTACAGGCTGTCAATAGCGGCCTGCCGCGTGTTAAGCTGCCTGGAAAGATCGGCGATTCTTGAGCCGTTACCGGGCAGGGAAGCCGAGGCCAGGTCTTTATTGATCTGTGCGATTTCAGTTTCGCTGCGTTCTATTTCTTCTTCCACCTGCAACATACGGTCTTTCATGGGTTTCAAGGTTTTTCCTTTTTCGGTGATAATTCCAGAGCGCTTTTTACGCATGTCTTTCCGGTTTGGCCTGCCTGCCCTGTGTTCAACTGAATTTTCGATCCGGTCCGGTTTTCCTGAGCGATCTTCATCTTTCCACCCGCCTTTTTCCAAAAACTCCTGATACCCCCCGTGGAAAACCTTTAGTTGGTCGGCCTGAAAGACAATGAGCTTTTGAGCGAGGGCATGGAGAAACATTTCATTATGGGTCACCATAATGACCGTGCCGTTGAAATTGTCGATGGCCGCAAGCAAAGCCTCGCATGCATCCATGTCGAGATGGTTGGTGGGCTCATCCAAAAGCAGCAGGTTGACCGGCGTTACCATGAGTTTGCCAAGCATCACACGGCTTTTTTCACCACCGGAAAGTATGCTGATTTTTTTAAGCGCATCGTCGCCGGAAAACATCATGGCCCCGCAAATGTTTCTCGCTGTCTGACGATCCACGTCCTGGTGGGAATAAAGGATTTCTTCTTCCACCGTGCGGGTGTCCATTAGACTTTTGATGTGTGTTTGCTCGAAAACACCCCGGGTTATGTTCGGGTTGTAAACGATTTCTCCAGATTGTGGCGTGAGACGACCGGCCAGGAGCTTTAGCAAAGTGGTTTTGCCTTTGCCGTTTTTGCCCACCACACAGATCCGTTCACCCGCGCTAACGGTAAAATCCAGATTTTGGATCAGCGGCTTTTTTGTATTATATGAAAATGTCAGGTTTTGCGCATTCATCGCATGCTTTCCGGAAAACGGTTTGGCTCGAAATGAAAAGCCAAGAGATTTGATAGTCTCAAGCTTTCCACGTTTTTCCGTTTTGGCAAGGGTCTTGATACGGGACTGAACGAGGTTTGCCAGCCTGGCTTTGGCCCTGAACCGGTTTATGAACAGCTCGATTTCCTTTCGGTGTTTCTCATCGTTGATCCGGGTTTTTTCATAGATTTCTTCATCCAGGGCAATCTGCGAATAGTACTTTTCGGTATTTCCGGCGATTTTGCGAATCTTTTTGCGATGAATACCCATGGTGTGTGTCACGATGCCGTCCATAAAGCTGCGGTCGTGGGTGATAAGCATAAGTTCGCGGGGCCAGCCGGACAGAAAACGGGTAATCCATCGGATGGAGGTTATATCCAGGTAATTAGTGGGTTCATCGAGGAGCAGCAGGTCCGGCTCGGCAACCAAAACCTTGGCCAGATTCAGCCGCACCTGGAAACCGCCGGAGAATTCCCCGGGGCGCCGCTGCATGTCGGATGCGGTAAATCCCAGCCCAAACAGGATTTTTTCAACCTTCCAATGATGATCTTTTTCAGGCTCGGAAAGTCCTGTCATGCCCTCGGCCAGAACCGTATCCCTGATAAACTTAATCTGCTGGCGGACACAACCGATACAATAGTTCTTAGGCGTGGTGATTAATCCGGAATCCGGGTGCGTCTCTCCGGTGATGAGCCTGAACAGGGTTGTTTTACCATGCCCGTTTCGCCCGACAACGCCAACCCGTTCACGGTGGTTTATCCTGAAACTTACGCTGTCAAACAGAATCTGATCGCCGTAGCTTCTGGATAGATTTTCAATACTGATCATGAGAAAAAAGTCGAATTTATTAAGTGTTAAGTGTTAAGTGTTAAGTGTTAAGAGTCTTTTGATTGTCAATATCCCAATCAAGGTAGATAAGCAAGCATCTCCTTTTTTTCTTTACTCACGACATGTCTCCTGTTATTATTTTAAAGTTATAAGGATTCAAGAGGTCAGTTATTCACAATTAACAATTAACAATTAATTATTAATTATTAATTATTAATATAGGCCATGATATTCACGCAGAAAAAATAATCAATAATCAATGGCTAATAATTAGCGCCTGTCCGAAAAGTCCACTTTTTGTCATTTCGACCAACGTGCAGCGCAGGCGCTTGCGCCGCGTGAGGGAGAAATCTTGAATGCCAATACTATCAATAGAATAAGATTTCTCGCGGAGTTTATGCTAAGCGAAGCGTAGTGCTCGAAATGACAGTTTTGCCTAATTTTCGGACAGACACTAATTAATTGTTAACTTAGGAATCAAGAATAAATAAGTTATACAGATTGCGCCGTAATTTTGTTTGTTTTCAAGGCGTGTTGAAGCGCGCATAACGAGTTATGTAAGCTTTGACACAACACAGAAAACAAGCAAAAGGACAAGCAAGGTGTATGAGTTATTTATTCTTGCTGACTTAGCGCTTACATGGCCAAAAGGGTCAAGGAACAGGTGCCGAGTTAAAGTAATTATCAGAAATTTACAAACTCATTATCTGGTCAACCTGAGGCAGCGGACAATTAAATTTAAGAACGGCTGAAACTCGCACATAAGTGAGCGTAAAGAAATAACTTAGAGCAATCCTTTTATAAA
>JAYENE010000044.1:0-5710 GCA_034721935.1 Thermodesulfobacteriota bacterium | reverse complement strand
TTATTTGGTCGTCGTTATTTCTTAACGCTCACTAACATGCTCAAACAGTCAGCCGTTTTAAATTTAACTGCCCGCCACATCAGGTTGTTGGCAGGTTACTTTTTGAGTTTGTAAATTTCTGATTATAAAAAATCAAATGACAAGAGCAATAAGGAGAGTCATGGAAAAGATTATTAATATTCACATAGAAAAACTGCCTGAAGGGGTTTATCTGGCAACTTCTGAGGATATACAAGGCTTGGTAGCCCAAGGCAGGACAGCCATAGAAGCATTGGAGATCGCCAGGGATGTAGCCCGGAAGTTAATCGAAGCACAACCGGAACGATCCAGAAATTTTAACCTGTCAGCAATCAGCAACTCATTCGATTATCCGCTGATTGTGAACGCTTGATATGGGACGCTTGGCAGGTTTTCAATACAGAAAAATCGTAAAGCGTCTCAAGTCGTTTGGTTTTACATTTGATCGGCAAGCAGCCGGAAGCCATGAAATCTGGCACAACGAGCAAACTGATCGCTATACAACCCTTCCCAATCATCTTGGCGACATTCCCGAAGGTACCCTTAGAGCAATACTTAAACAAGCAGGTATCAATCCGGATGATTTTTTGAAAAAGAGATAAGATAGTGGTAAGTTGAGTCGAGGAACAACACGAAGTGAAGCCTGTGCTAAACCCAACAAAAACAAATCAGGCTCAACCCAACCTGCAAAATCTGTTAGTTAACTGCTTGTAATTATTAAATTGCTTCGTCGTTGCACTCCTCGTAATGACCTGAGAAATGACTTTTTACGATGCCATCAATATTTATTGACATTACTTGTTTTTTCTCTATATATACTCAAACAAAAATTCAATCGTGATTTATATTATAAAATCGCAATAAATATTGAGCCTCTTCAAAAATGTTCACTTTTGCAAAAGTTTCACTTCATACAGACCTCAGAATACGACACCCAAATTTAGGAGTATTCCTGGACAATACGGTAATTGTTTAGTAGCTACAAATCAATATATACAATTTTTATTTACAATAAACACTATATATTGTGGTTTATGACAAAACTTCAAGGTGGCGAATGTCCAATTTATCTCAGAAATAACTATAACATATTGTATTATTGGTAATTAATAACGAATTCTATATTTTTAATTCCGAGGTCTGTCATAAGAAAGGAAGCGCTCTTCTCAGTAATCATACCTGTATTTCAGAGCCCGCAGTTAACCCAAAAATAACAACATTAAGAGAAAAAGGAGGTTGGTTATGCACAAGAAAGCGTCAATTATTGTTTTATCATTATTTTTGATAGTCGTATTTTCAACATACAGCCTTGCAGCCAAGGTGCCTGCTCCTGAAAAAGCGGGGCACGGATTTACGGCGGTAAGCCTGAAGGAGGCAAAAAAGCTTGTTCACGAGGGCGCTGTGGTTATTGCCTGCCACAGCCACACGACCGATTACATGAAAGGTCACGTTCAGGGCGCAATCCACGTAACTGTTATGGTGCCAAAGGATCACAAACGCATAGATTTCCCGCTTAACAAAGTGGATTTTGACCTTGCGCTGCTTCCAAAGGACAAGAACACTCCAATCATAACCTATTGCGCGTCAAGCACCTGATGGAAATCCTATCACGCCGCCAGGCTGGCGGTTAACAATGGATACAAGAATGTTTACTGGATGAGAGATGGTATCAAAGGTTGGGCAAGGGGTTTCTATCCCACGGTATTAAACGGGCAGGCAGTTCTTCATCCCCTCAAATGTTTTAGCAATAGCAATTTTGCCAGGTGTCTTATCAGCGAACATGATGCCAGAAAGCTGAAGAGGCACAGATTTGTCGATTTTCGCGATAAAGCGAAGTTCAAAAAGCATCACGTCAAGGGCGCCAGGCATGTTGATTACGATGACATGTGGTCGAAGCCTATGATGGAGGAGTTAAACAAAAGAGACAACCTGATAATTATTCATGACGTTCCTGAAGTGGCAGGCGCTATTGCCTTGACCCTTAAAGTCATGGACTACCCACGTGTATATATTCTCAAATAGGTGTTTGGAAAAATCGCTCGTTGAGACCTTTAAAAAATGTTCAATTTTGTTCAAGTACAAGGAAGGCGAAAATTTTAACCGGAGGAATATATTGAATATTTCGAGGATTAAAATTTGAGCCTGACGCAGTAATTGGGCAAAAGGGGGCGTTTTGCAAAGGTCTCTCGTTAATGATACAGGTATGATTGCCTCTTGAGCGGACGCTTTTTGCGTCCGCTCAAAGGTAATTATTTTGCAAGATCAGGCTGGTAAACTAATTTCTTGTCCATATGATATGACCAGGCAAGCCCTTCATTGCGCCATCCGCCAAGCTTACGCTGTCCGCAGTAAGCGCTTCCTTTACATTTCACCTTGCCGCCTTCAAAACCGCCCATGACACTAAACACCTTGCCTTCGGCAAATCCTGCTTTAACTGCTTCGTTACATGCGGCGCAGCTCCTCTTTCCGCTTCTGCACATAAAAAGCAGCGTGTCTGTCTTTGGATTAAAGCGGGCGCGAAGATCCTTGACAAAATTCGGATTGGCTGCCTTTTCATACTTCTTTTCCCCGAACCTGCCTGTCCAGAACTTCAAAGGGATATTACAGGCTCCTTTGGAATGGCCGATCAATTGGTATTCGGCGCGGGTTCTGGCATCAATTAGAAAGGTATGACCAGGATCTTTTTTGAGCATCTTATATGCTTGGGATGGAGTTACATCACCCCCGTTATGAGCTTTCTTTACTTTGTATGCAAACCCCGCAAAGGCAAGTCCGCTCAAAATAAAGACCACAGCCAACGACGGTACAAACACTTTTGTAACCTTTTTCATTTTCCCCCCTCCTTAATTTGAATTGATTAAACAAAAACAAACCGGACTTATTTTTTTAATTTACAGTAGATTTAAATAAAAAAGCAATATTAAAAAGCTACATTATGAGAGCTTTGCATAACTGAAAAATTTTGTTTACAATAACCGCAAAAGCGAGCGCATTCCCCATTAAGACAAAAAATCAACAGTATAAGGCATCATTCCTTTAGGGTTCGGCAAAAAATAAGTTCGCAATTTCAGGTGTTGAGGCGCTCGGCTGACAAGGCGCGAAAAAGCATGAATATCAAGCATATTCAGAATTTTCGCAACGCAGTCAGGCGGGATGCATCAGCGCCTGAAATGTGAAGTTATTTTTTGTCGAGCCCTTAGGGCGCTTACGAGCGTAATTAACCAGTTTATCGGCGATACGGGCAAATTGATCACCTGGAATTGTATAAGGAATAATCAGCACGCCATAATGGGGTATGTGGTCATTAAAAAACTGTACAGTCAAACGAATAAAATCGTCTCTGTTTTTTGTGACAAAACATCGCTTTTTTTTGGCAGCCATCATTAGCTGCTCCAAATCAGATGCCTGAACCATACTGATTTCATGTACACTGATACAGTCGATATTCTGTTTTCGCAGTATTTCAGCTATCTTTGGGCTTAGATCTTCATCCAGGTAATATTTCATATATTGCTTTGAGCAAGAAAAGGATAATGATCAACAACGGTTTTACTGCTCCACGATTCATTTTGTTCAATCAGACGGTCAATCTCATCACGATAAGCGGTATAATAGCCGATTGCAGCTTGTAATTGCTGATCGGAAAGCCAGTGATAAGCTTTACGAAGGCGAGGGAACTTATTATTAACGCTTATATATGTTGCTATAATTTCCCAAACATCAAGGCCTGTTCCTGCTATTTTTGCTTTTCTTCCTCTCACACCATTTACGAACACAATGCCGGGACAGCGGCGCATTTTTACGGCTTCCGCAAGGAGATCCCTGGCTATGGATGAAAATTCACGCCCGGTTTCACTGGCAATTTTTTCAATATCATCAAAAGTTTCCAGGGGTATTCTTAAGCTTTTTTGAACGGTTTGAACTCTGCTCATATAACCTCCTAATTGTTGTATCCCATTGAATTGCAATGTATTATATTTGTCCTGTATTGTCAAACAAACCCCCCAACCGTTTCCAGTCAGGGGTGTTTTTTTGTTTAACTGCTAAAAAACTTAATTGTTTATCAACAAACCTTAGAAGGACAGTTCGAGTAGGGTAGGTTGGGTTGAGGAGCGACACGAAGTGAAGCCTGCGCTCAACCCAACACAAATGATTACGCTCAACCCAACCTACCAAAAAATCGGATTTTTCGGACAGGCGCTAATTAACAAAATGGTAACTGTTCACGGTTCACACAAATGAACCTTTTTGTTTTGGGAGCATTACCAGTTTTAGTTGACACTGAGCCGAAAATATATCAAAAAAAACTAATAAACTAAGAACTTCCCGCAGACTTCCTCAAATGCAAGAGAAGAAATATTGAATATTGCTTGATATAGACGCAAGAAAAAGACATTATCATGCTACAGAGGCTGGTGAGATAATAAAATTCGTTGTGCAACTGGAGGTGAAAAGCAGTGGTGTGTGGAAAGAAGTAATACGTTATGATTGTACTCATGACTATGCACACAAAGATTGCTATAATATCAAGGGAAAATGCAGGAAAATAAACCTTTACCTTGATTATGAAGATGCTTTAACTTTGGCAGATGATGATATCAATGAAAACTGGGAAATTTACCGAGAAAGGTTTTTAAGAGGAGTTTTTCCATGACACACAAAAAGAGATTTGTAGAAAAAAACAGCATCCTTATTAAGGAATTTGATAGATATATCCTGGAGCATCCTGAATTTGCGGATAAAATACCTGATAATGCTCTTGTTGTTATGCACATTAAGGGGGATGAGGAGTTTAATAACTGGGCAAAAGAAACAGTAGAAAGTGTGGCTGAGAAAGATAATCAAATAGTATATGTCACCATAACTGAATTAAAGCCGGTTCGTTCACGTATAGAAAAACTAAACCTTCAGTTGGCCGCCTAAGGTTTCACTGCTTGCTCCAGCCACTCCCCGCCTCGAAAGAAATTTCTGCGCTCTCCGTGTGTTCTGCCCCTGTGGAATCTTTACCCTGTGCCAACGTCCACCCTTATTGACAATATCCTGTTAATCCTGTCCAAATAACAATTAAAAACTCAAAATTATAAAAATGGAGTTATGCACGCTCTGCACGTACGTCCCGTAAGTATCTTAGATACAATTATAGCAGCTTTTTCAGACGGAGCAACTGCTGAAGAAATAGCTCAACAGTATCCATCTCTGAATTTAGCCGACGTGTATTACGTAATAGGCTATTATCTGCGACGTTCCTCAGAGGTTGAAACGTATTTGCGACAAAGAAAGGCCCAAGCAGAGGTCGTTCGAAACCAAAACGAGTCACGCTTTGATCCTCAAGGGATACGCGACAGGTTGTTGGCTCGTCGCACATACAAAGGGCAATAAACTATGCTTATGCTGGTTGCTGATGAGAACTTCAACAACAACATAGTGCGTGGACTTTTACGCTGCAGGCCGAACCTGGATATTATTTGTATCCAATTATTAATGTTTTAAAAATGGTAACCGTTCACAGGTTCAGAGGTTCAAGGTTCAGGATAAAGCTATTAGCCATTAGCAGTTAGCTCTTAGCTAAAGGCTAACTGCTAACAATCTTCGATTTGAAAATATTTGTGCATAGCAGTTAGCCTGGTGTTCCAAGAAAAATAACTCTGAACCGTGAACCTGTGAACGGTTACTAAAAATGATTAAATTTTGT
>JAYENE010000043.1:0-5723 GCA_034721935.1 Thermodesulfobacteriota bacterium | reverse complement strand
TCTTGATGCATAAGGGTTTGCGAAAACCACAGGCATACCCGTGGATATGTCGAGGATTTTCGTGAATCCTTGATGCGCAAGAGATCAGTGCAGATCGAGCCAAAAATCGCTCAATTTAGGTTAAATTATAAACATCCGGTATAGATCGAAAAAAGGGCATTCCCAAAACTCACAGCTCGTGGATTTGAATTGCTCGTTTGCCTTTAATAGTTTTCGCTTCTTCCACAATCTGCCTGTGGTGGGTAAAAAGGATCACCTGGTTTTTCTTTGATAAATCAGCCAGGACCGCGAGGGTCGCCATGGACCGGTCATCATCAAAGTTGATCAGAATATCATCCACAATAAATGGCATTGGTTCGCTGGTTTCAAGGCGCCACTCAAGGGTGGCCAGGCGCAGGGCAAGGAAAAGCTGGTCACGGGTTCCCGAACTCATTTTTTCCACTGTCAGACGCAAGTTATCCGGCCGTACACCGATGAGAACAGGTTCGCCTTTATCATCCACATCGGTACGCAGGCCGGCAAAGGAGCCCATGGTCAAATCGTTAAAATACCCGGAGGCAATTTTCAAAACCGGGTCCTGATGTTCTTCCCTGTACCGTTCGATTTCCTGCTGCAAAATCTTGGAGGCCAGCTTTAACAGCGCATACCTTTCAGCCATGCGGCGTATCCTGGCCAGCTCCTGTTCCATTTTCTCGGCTGTCTCAGCAGCTTTGGCGCTGCCATCCATGGCTGCAAGCTTATTGTTTTCCTCGCCGATCACCTGAGAAATTCTATTGATTTCAGGATTTATATTTTCTTTAATATCTCTCTTCAGCGACTCTATAAGGCCAGGCAATTCATCGGTATTAACCTTTGCCGCCTGTCCGGCAAGCTCTTCAATCCGCACACCAGCACCGATCTTGGCAAGGGTTGCCTCGGTATCAGAAATTTTCTCCTGAAGCCTCTGATATTCCGTAAACCTGCCGATTACCGCGGCCAACTCTTCCGGTTTTTCACATTTGGCTATCCGAAGGAGTTCATCCATCTGATCATTTGCGCTTTGCAACGTTTTTTTGGCCGCAGAGACCTCTTCCTGCAGCGATTCTAACTCCTCAGAAAGTTTTTCATACAAGGCGCCGTCCTTTTGCGCCTGGCTGAGCATGGTCCGCAATTGCAGAATTGCCTGGTCCAGAGACAAGCCCAACATGGCAGGGGCCACCTTCTCAAGCAGGACATTAACCTCCTTTTCAAGCTCAGCCGCATCACGATCAATGCCGTCAATGCGCTTTTTAAGATCATCCGCCTCTTTCAACTTGTCAAAGCAGCTCTGCAGGGTTTCAATAATGTCAATGGCTTCAAGGGTGGATACCTCGTCTTTAAGTCCCAAACCAAAAAGCGCCTTTTGCCACTGCTCCTGCCACTTGGCCAGGGCCTCCTGCGCAGCTTTAAGATCTTCCTCTGCCTGATGAAAAACCTTTTCCGCTTTTTCCTGCCTGTCTTTTAATTTTTCAAGATCCGTCTTCCGGCCGGCAATCCTCTCCAGGACAGTCTCCGATAGAATCAGAACGGGACCGAGCTCTTCACCGGCAGGCATTCCCTCCTCTTCCATGGAATTAAGCTCTTTTTGTATGGCCTGTTTAAGATCTTTCCTTTGCTTCACATGCAGCCCGATTTCCTGTTCCTTTTTGAAGATGTCACCCACCTTGAATCGGAGTTTATCCATCTCAACCAGCCAGCCGCTCATTTCCTTTGGGGATAGCGGGGTAATTCCAACAGGTTGCCATACACGGTTCCAGGCTTCATCGAGTTCTCGTGCTCGCAGATCAAACGCCTCTTTATCTCTGTCATTCTCTGCCAGGGTCTCTTGCAGGTTCTCTGCCTGTGCACGAAAGGCCGCTGCATTGGCTACCCTGTCCGCCTCTCGGCGCAACCGATCGGCAATAAGATCCGCCTGCCCCACATATCCCTCATAGGCCTCAGAAAGCGGCTGCCTGGGATCATAGAACTGACTTTCTTCGGTCACATCCTCCTGATCAAGCCACTGCCGCCGCAAAAGCTGCCAACCATGTTCTCGTTTTTCACGGGTCTGGGCCAACTCCTCCTCTGAAGGAACTTCGCCAGCATACTCCACCTTTTTGATCTCAGCCAGAGCGTTCTTCAGATCCTTTTCATCATTTTTACGATCCTTTTCGATCTCACGCCTTTTATCAGCAATCTCGCTGTAACTATTCTCAAACTGCTGCACAGTTTCAGAAAGCGGCAAAGAGAGTTCCATGAGCGCTGCCAAATCACCAGACCAGAGGCCAATCCGCTTGAGCGCTGCAAGGCATTCTTTTTTGCTTAATTCAACCTCATTCATACTCTTTTCCAGTTGCGCATCAAGATCTCCAGCCTTTTGCGCCGGCTTCACGGCCTGGAAAAGGCCCTGAGGCTCCCTGTCCTCCGGTATTGCAGACAGGCCTTCCTTTACCTCCTCACGCTCCCGCTCTGCCGCCTTGCCCTGCTTCTGTGCCAGGGTAAGCTGCTGGTTTATTGCCTCATATTGGGAGCTTAATGTCTGCGCAGTCCTTTTTTTGGCAAGCGCCGGCCGCAGAGTCTCCACCTCTTCCAGGGTCAAATCCGGCCGCACCTGCTGCAGCAAGCGGGCCGCGTCTCTACGGAGGCTGATCCGCATGCCATTTCTTTCCGGCCTGTCTTTCTGTCCCTTACGGTATTCACCAAGACGCTGATGAAAATCATCCACCCTCTCTGCCTGGTTCAGGAGATCATTATTGAAAGAGATATCCTTGCGTTTTGCTTCAAGCTTCACCTGGCGGTCAGTATCTCTTTGCAACTGCAGCTTGGCCTCACGCATTTCCTGGCTAACCTGCCGGCGCCTTTCGGCAAAATCCGGGGGCAGGGGGATAACTTTTTCCAGGGCCGACAACTGGTCCCGCCGGGATTTCAGAGAAGCCAGCTCTGGAATTGCCTGTTCCAGCCGCTCCAAACGACGCAACTCTTTATCCTTATAACCCCGCTCTTTCTCTAAACCGGCCCGCTCCGCCACAGCATTTTCCATGGCTTTCTGATGATTTTTCCAGTCCCTGGAAGAAAGGCTGGCCGCCTTGACCTCTTTCTGCAGTTCCTTGAATCTTTTGACAGCCTTGTTGATCTCAGGCAGTTGTCCTGCCGACTTGAACAGGTCTGCCGCCTCTTTTTCAAGCTGATCAATGACCTCCCGCAATGAGGAGATGCCTGCGCCAGCAGCAAACAGGGCTTGCCCCACCTCGCCCTTCTGGGCAAGAATTTCTTTACCGCCTCGCACCAGACTGTCATGATCAATGCCGTAGAGGGATTCAAAGATTTCCGGTTCAAGACCGTGTAGAAATGGAGCCAGGACACCCAAATTAAGGGGATTACCCGCCTTATCAATAATATCGCCGATACGCTTTTTTCGACGCTGAAAGATAATCTCTTCTCCAGCGCTATTTTCAAGACAGCCTCCGACCAGTAATTGGTCATAGTTATGAATGAAATTATCAGGCGTCTGTTGAGAGAACCCATACAACAGGGCCTTGAGCGCCCGGAGTGAACTGCTTTTCCCTGCCTCGTTCGGGCCGAAAATTATGTGGAAGCCAGGCTCCTCGGAGTTAAACTCCAGGGTCTGGTCAGTGAAAGGACCAAAGGCTTTCAGATCGAGACGCTTCAGCCTCATCTAATCTCTCCATGCTGAAAAAGTTTGGCAATCAAGAGTTCCTGCGCTTCAGTACGCAACTCTGCGATTTTGTCAGGAGATAGATCAAGAAAGGGTTCATCGCTGCTGTAAATCTCAGCCGGTAATTTGCTTTTCAAAGCAGACAACTCCGGCGCCAGTTCAAAGATGGTATCGCTATCCAGTTTCAAATGTTGAATGGACTGCAGCAGGCCGGCAATTGGGGTATCTTCGCCAAAGATTTCCACAAGACTCTTCTTGCGGCTTGTCTGAAACTTCACCTTTTCCAGCCACACGTCACCGAATCCAGCGGCAATGCCCCGGAATTCCTCTGTCCACTGCATTGTCCGATCAAGCAATTGGGCATGAACAGGGCATCTTCCGGTCAAAATTAGACGTATGGCCAATGTCTTGCCGTTCGCCTGGTCAATTTTCTGTTCAAAGTTCTGCCGAACTGCATCATAAACCATATCGGAGGTCTCGCACTCAGACAGATCCACCTGGCAGGTGGCCCAGCGCAGCACATCAAGTTCACGCTCTTCAACCTCTGTGATGCGCCCGTCCTCCACAGACACCAATGTGGCGCCCTTGGCTCCGGTTTCTTTAATATAGCGGCCCTGGATATTACCTGGAAAGACAATCCAGGGATCTTCAGAAACGATTTCCCGCTTGTGGACATGGCCCAAGCCCCAGTAGTCATAGCCTTTGGACTTCAGTTCATCCAGAGTACATGGCGCGTAATCCTCATGCCCCTCACGGCCGGTCAGGGATGTATGAAGCAGGCCGATATTAAAATAGTTGGAATCGTTCTGAGGGTATTGGGAGGCAAGGTTTTCAGTCACAGCGCGGGAGAAATAGCTCTGGCCATGGATGATCACGCCAAAGTCATCGAGTTTTACAGACTGGGGTTTCCTGGAAGAAAAAAGAGTCACATTGTCAGGCAAGGGCATGGCCTTGGTAATCTGGCTAACTGCATCGTGATTGCCGGAAACAATGAAAACTTTGATCCCGGCCCTGGCCAATCGACCCATCCGGAAGGCGAAAAAGAGGCCGGTATTGTAGTCCTTCCAATCACCATCATAAAGATCTCCAGCAATAAGGATAAAATCAACATCCTCCTCTATAGCCAGGTCAATCAGATTATCAAACGCCCGCCTTGTAGCCCCGCGAATCTCCCCAACAGGCGCATCTTCATGCGCCTCAAGCCCTTTTAATTGGCTATCGAGGTGTATGTCTGCTGTGTGGATAAATTTAACCATATTACCCAAAAAGAATAATAAGATGTGCCGTTCAATTGCGCCGGATTGTGTCTAACTTGCGCCTTAATTACATTTAACGCAATTACCAAAAACGATAAATAATTATATATACAGGTAGTTAAAAAGTTTAACTTGCACCAAACTTGCACCAAACTTGCACCAAATTCGAATTTTACAATTAACTCATTGTCATTTTATGTATTCCGTATTTTCATCGCACGGATACCATTTGGCCGCACTGGTTTTACCAACCATCCGGACTTTATTCTCCTTTTTTAATGCTGCAAGAAGGGCCTGCACCTGTCTTCTGGATAAGGCCGGTAAAACCTGCCTTAGATCATTCAACCGGCTCCCATTATCCCTGTTGTCTCGTATGTGCTTGAGCAACAATTGCTTATTGGTTTCAAGGTCAAGTCCGCGTTTACGGGTGTAAACGCCTTTCCGGTCGACAAACTCGTAATATTTTCTGGAGAGCATGTATTTTCGTCCAACGCGTTCAATGGCGCCGGATTTTAGCAATAATGGAACACGTTCTTTTGCCCATAAGGGTAGTTTCTGCCCCCTGTTGATTAAATCAAGAGTGATAAAATCAGTGGCTTCGAATGATATTTGACGCTCACGGCCGATCTTCTCCAGAAATGTTAAAAAGCGTGGGTCCTGTACTTTTCCGTATAGTGTAAGGAATACTTCATAGTCATCAGTTCCGCTATAATCAGGCGGCTGCTTGCTCTCGCGGGCGCATAGTTCGAACATCCGGTTGGCCCCCTGACCGGAACGCTCAACCATTCCGCATT
>JAYENE010000042.1:0-5737 GCA_034721935.1 Thermodesulfobacteriota bacterium | reverse complement strand
AAAAATATTGCTTTTTTTCTGTTCTTAAACCTAAATTGAGCGATTTTTTACTCGATCTGCACCGATCTCTTGCGCATCAAGGATTCGCGAAAATCCTCGACATATCCACGGGTATGCCTGTGGTTTTTGCAAATCCTTATGCATCAAGATCTCGGCACATATCTTCGCAATAAATCGTTCAACTTAGGTTAAAGCAAAAAAAATTACAGCAGTTTTATTTTGTTGTCAATACAATAACCGGCTAAATAAATCCCTGTGAACAATGATCAGTCAATGATCCGTCTTTCTCTTCCACAACTGTCAGGCATTCAACTCCATCTATAGTATTGACAAGCCGGAGCCCTTTTTCAGCGCCCATAACCATAAGCGCGGTTGCAAGACCATCTGCAAATGCGCATTTGTCCGCAAGAACTGA
This sequence comes from Thermodesulfobacteriota bacterium, assembly GCA_034721935.1. Classification (GTDB taxonomy): domain Bacteria; phylum Desulfobacterota; class Desulfobacteria; order Desulfobacterales; family ETH-SRB1; genus Desulfaltia. Next base: position 5,322 of record JAYENE010000042.1, on the reverse strand, counting down.
AGCGCTTACAACACGGTTAGAAACAGGATAACCTGTTTTCGGATCAAATATATGTGAATAGCTCCTGCCGTATATTTCAAAAAAATTTCTATAATCACCGCTCGTTGCAAGAGCTCTGTTATGTAAGAGTACAACCTTATATGCGTGATCAAAAGGGGCATCTTTATCAGGCCTGTTGATGCCGACCTTCCAGGGCTTGCCGTCTTGCCTGAAGCCCGAAGCATATACCTCGCCACCGATCTCCACGATAAAGTTTTGAATCCCGCTTGTCCTAATTAAATCCGCAATCTGATCAACTGCATACCCTTTTGCGATGGATGCAAGGTCAACAGATATTGGAGCCTTTCTTTTAACAAGATATCTGTTTTCAACAATATCAATATGCTTGAAACAAATCTCAGGTAAAAGCCTGCTTATCTCTTTCTTTTTCGGAATATTCCCTTTTTTTTCCTTGTCGCCAAAGCCCCACAGATTAACAATGGGCATTATAGTCCCGTCCCATGCGCCGTTTGATAGTTTATAAAGATTTTTAGCAACAATCATGACATGCAGAAAATCATCCGAAGCATAAAATCTTTCACCCACGAGACTTAATCTATTAAACCTGCTGATTTCGCTGCCCTTTATAAATGTGGACATGCTCTGGTTTATCTCTTCAAGCCGGTTGTCAATTTTTTCGTTAAGTTTTTTAGATTTTATAGAATATCCAGTTACAACCTTTACATGATAGGTTGTGCCCATTGTTTTTCCTGAAATAAGCGTTTCTTGCGCCACACCATAGCCGGCAGGCCACAAGAACCAGATAATCAAAAGGATTGATTGTACGGCTATTTCCCCTCTGCTTCCATGATCTAAAAGAATTTTATCTTTTTTCATTGATGTTATCCTTTTTGTAGCTAATTTAGCGCCTGTCCGAAAAATAGGTCAAATTGTCATTTCGAGCACTACGCTTCGCTCAGCATAAACTCCGCGAGAAATTTTATTTCTTTGATAATATTGACATTCAAGATTTCTCGTTTCATTCGAAATGACAGGCCGGAAGGACTTTTTACGAGTTCGTCAAAAATTATGACAAAAAATCAACCAAAGGTAAAGAATATGTTTATAATAAAATTACTTGAAATGCATAATATAATATAATATGATAATTTTATTTGTAACTGTTTACAGGTTCACGGTTCAGAGGTTCAGGGTTATTTTTCTTGAAGCGCCGGGATAACTGCTATGCGCCAATATTTTTCAAATCGAAGATTGTTACGCGCAACGCAGGCGCTTGCGCCGCGTGGCAGTTAGTCTTTGGCTAAGAGCTAATGGCTAATAGCTTTATCCTGAACCTTTGAACCTTTGAACCCGTGAACGGTTAGGGTTCGCTCAAAAATAACTTTACATTTTAAGTGCCGATGCATCCCGTCTGGCTGCGTTCCGAAAGTTCAGCAATATCTTGATATTCCTAATCTTTCGCGCCTTGCCAGCCAGGCGCCTCAACACTTAAAATTGTTAATTTATTTTTGAGCGAACCCTTACCTTTATTTATATATGGTGGGTGTAGCTCAGTCGGTAGAGCACCAGGTTGTGGCCCTGGGGGTCGAGGGTTCAAGTCCCTTCACTCACCCCATTTTTCACGCGCCCGTAGCTCAGATGGATAGAGCGCCGGACTTCGAATCCGTAGGCCGCAGGTTCGAATCCTGCCGGGCGTACCAAAAAAATGACTTGATTAAACCATCTGTTTCAATTTTAGTTAAATCAGCAAACAATTATTAACAATAAATCTTGGCCGATCTATGGTTAATTTTATCACTATATGAAACCTTTACGATATATCCCCATATTGGATATCCATGGTCGGAAATATGTAACCTCTCCGGGAAGTGATTCGTGATTGCCTGTAACCAGCGCACCGCCGTAGAGAAGACTGTTGAAAATCCTCTTTAAAACCTCTTTTTGCAGGCTCATATTAAAATAGGTAAAGGCAAGATTACGGCATAATATTATATGAAAAGGACCATCAGGCGCTGCCAGCCTGTCAGTTTAAATGCCTGAGAAAGCCATTTTTCAGGCAATTCCTTTACGCTGGATTGGAGATAGCATGCCCTTTCCGCACGTTCAAGCAGGTTGCTATCTACTTCGGTGCCTGTAATTTGAATATCCATGTCAGGATAATCCAATGAAAGGATAAATTGCCAGACCAATGCGAGGCTGTAAGCCTCCTCTCCTGAAGCAGATCCTGCATTCCAGCACCGGATTTTCTTATTGCCGGAGTTCTCCGCCATTTGCGCCAATGCTGGAAGAGCATTATCACCTATACAGTCAAACACACCTTTATCCCGGTAAAACCGCGAAATAGAAATGCGGCACAAACTATCGAGATAACCCCACTCATCCGGATGAACCTGTAAGTATTTACGATAGGATTCCACATCGTTGAGCCGCAACTCACTTATACACCGGTTGATGCGTTTACAAACCTGCCTTCGCACCTTGCGGAAACCCGGCCATCTCATGCGCAGGCGTGGCAAAGCCCACTGCATAAATCTTACACATTCGGTATCTTTCATAAGTCTGTTATACAGATATGAGACTATTTAGATGTCATTTCGAGGAACGAAGCGACGAGAAATGACAAGCGTCGTTGCAGGATTAATTATTAAATTGATGGTTATTGAATTTATAGCTTCGATTAACGGAAGCTAATTATTGCTTATAACCGATTTGTCTTAGCAATTCTTTTCGTGCACGGATATCATTTTCTGTTTCCATGCCTTTTGAGCTAAACCCATCAATGACACCGAGTATTCCCCGCCCGAGTTCGGTTTCCGCAATAATTACTTCGACCGGGTTGGCGGTTGCGCAGAAGATTCGACAGACTTCTGTTACATTTTTAATTGAATTTAAACCTAAGTTGAGCGATTTTTGGGGAAGAAATGTGCTGAGATCTTGATGCATAAGGGTTTACGAAAACCGCAGGCATACACGTGGATATGTCGAGGATTTTCGTGAATCCTTGATGCGCAAGAGATCAGTGCAGATCGAGCCAAAAATCGCTCAATTTAGGTTAAAACATTTACAGGGAATAGATCTTTCATAAAAAGGATAAAACTGTGACCTGCTGAAAGGCTATATGCATTCTTTTTTGCCAGTTCGATAAGTTCATCATCTGTGCCTGCATAACGCACAAGGCATGACTCAGAGGCTTCACAAAATGCCAGGCCGAACTTCGCCACGGGAACAGCATTGACCATGGCTTCATAAATATCTTCCACAGTTTTGATAAAATGAGAATGCCCTAAAATCATGTTCAATCCATCCGGTTTTTCAATTTTTACTGTTTTAATATCCATATTGCCTCCATGTTAAATTATTATTAATTTTGTAACATTTTAGCTTTTTGAAAATATTACCGCTCCAGCTATAATTAAATTTTTACTGAAAAAACTCGTAGATAACGGCTCGTAATGAAAGAACCTGTCCGGACTATTAATAAAGGTTTTTGTTTTAAGAAAATATTTCATCTTTAAATTAAATCGCTTATGGTTCTTTCATAACGATCCATAATCTACTCAAACAGTTTTCAGTATAAAATTTAATCATACCTGTAGCTTGTTTAAAATCGATTTGTTTCAAAAGGCTAAATTAATACTTAATTTGTATCCTATTTAAATTTCGTGGTAAACGCTGCTCAATACAAAAAATTAAATTTGAAGTATAAATAAAAACAATGAATAGTAGGGTGGATTCGTCGCTTACGCTCCTTAATCCACCAAAATTGATCCAACAATCGAAAAAAAATATCTGCTATGGGAAATTATCGTCACGTTACCACGAAATTTAAACAGGATACCTTAATTTTAACATTTCCCTGATAACAAAACCATCAACACTTGCAAATAACAAGAAAATATGGGAATTATGTAAAAAACAAAATAACTCAGGAGGCTGTCTTGAAAATTGCTGTTTCTGCTGACAGCCCGGATCTGAATGCAAAAGTTGGTTCCAGATTTGGGAATTCTAAATATTTTATAATTGTTGATCAGGATACAATGGATTTTGAAGCAATTGCAAACCCTGGCGCTTCAGCTTACCAGGGCTCTGGTATTCAGGCTGTCGTGTTTGTTATCAGCAAGAAAGTTGATACGGTTTTAACCGGATATTGCAGCCCTACTGCCATTGGCCACCTTACAGCAAACGGCATACAGGTGCTTGCCGAAGTTGATGGTACGGTTGCAGAGGTTGTTGAAAAGTATAAAAAAGGCGAATTGCAACAACAGCCTGGAGTTGAATCCAGCTCTGAAACAGGCGCTAATAAGATCGACAAGGCAGCTCTAATTAATGCTTTAAGAAAATCCGCTAATCAGTTTATCAGGCTCCTTCCTGTTTTAACCGGTGTAGTGCTGCTCATAGGCCTGCTTAACTCATTTATGTCAAAAAATCTTCTATCCTCTGTTTTTTCAGGCAATATTGCAACAGATACTCTCCTGGGAGCATGTTTGGGGAGTATTTTTGCCGGAAATCCTATCAATAGTTATATTATCGGCGGAGAATTGCTGGAATATGGGATCAGCCTTTTTGCGGTAACCGCCTTGATCATTTCATGGGTGACGGTAGGTTTGGTACAGTTGCCGGCTGAGATAACGGCTCTGGGCAGAAGATTTGCTTTGGTTAGAAATACGGTATCCTTTGCTTTATCCCTGATTATAGCAATTTTTACAGTAGCGGTTATTAATATTATTGGAGGGTAATTTTGTCTAAAAGTACCATTCGGATGATCTATTTTCCGGTTTTAATGATTGCAGTATATGGAATTATTTTTGCATTTATGCCGGGCAGGGCTTTCCTGGCTCTGAAAAGCAGCGCTATTATTTTTTCCAATATAATTATACCATTAGGCCTTGTTTTTATTCTTATGATAGCTTTGAATCTTTTTTTAAAACCAGCATACATTGCGAGCTTTTTCGGAAAAGGGGCCGGCATTAAGGGAAGCATACTATCAATGACAGCAGGAATTATTTCTACAGGACCAATCTATGCCTGGTATCCAATGCTCAAGGAATTAAAGGAAAAAGGCGCTGGAAGTTCATCCATTGCAGTTTTTATGAACAGCAGAGCTGTCAAGCCATTTCTTCTGCCAATAATGATTTCCTGTTTTGGATGCTTATATGTAGCTATACTTACGGTATTTACAATTACAGGTGCACTTGTTGCAGGATATCTGGTTGGGGCTTTGGTGGAGAAAAAAAAGTTGTAATAGTTCACCGCTCGCTTTGCTCAAGGCGCAGAGAGCGCAAAGTTTATCTTTATTATGCCGCAACTAAAAATCATTTTTCC
>JAYENE010000041.1:0-5740 GCA_034721935.1 Thermodesulfobacteriota bacterium | reverse complement strand
AAATTTTATTCAGTCGTCGTTCTTTCTTAACGCTCACTAACATGCTCAAACAGTCAGCCGTTTTAAATTTAACTGCCCGCCACATCAGGTTGTTAGCAAGTTATTTTTTTGAGTTTGTAAATTTCTGGTTATGTATGGCAAAATACAAACTGAACAGACTTCAGATGGGAAAGCGATGCACTGATTCAACCGCTTGGCCGAACTCAACTGTGCCAAGGCAGGTTGCTGGGCAAGGTAAATGCTCTGGGTTTGAAATTCAGCAAAGAAGCCAGAGTTGAAATATTGATTGCATAAGCCGTTAAAACCGCTGCGATTGAAGGGCAGGCCCTGCACAGGGATTCAGTCAGGTCTTCAGTGGCTCGGCGACTTGGGCTGCCGACAGCCGGTTTGCCCGCTGCGGAACGGGTTGTCGATGGCCTGGTGGATGTGCTGCTGGATGCCACTGCAAATTAAACCCCGCAGTAAGATGCAAAGTTGATTGTCTTACCATGAAGATCACGAAGGCCACGAAGAAATTCAATAAAAAAACAATGACTTCGTGTTTCTTCGTGCATTTCGTGGTGAACAAACACCTGCTGGCTGAGAATCAACCTGAAATTAGCCGCCCGGACTTATTGAGAAGATACAAATTAGGTTGAGAAGATACAAATTAGGAGCCAAGTAAAAATAAGTTGTACAGATTGCGCCGTAATTTTGTTTGTTTTCTGTGTTCCGTCAAAAAGCCAAAAAATAAAAATGCAAAACGGGTAATATCAACAGGTTGTGGCGGAAGTGCATGGGAATCGAACCCACCCGGGACGGTTTTAGCGCCCCACACCGGATTTGAAGTCCGGGAGCCCCACCAGTGAGCTGCGCACTTCCGTTTTTACGACGCCATCAAAGTGTTGCTATCATATTAACATAATACTTTTTGTCAATAATTTTGAATTAAAAAATCGGTCATTTTCACCAAGCACACGAAGACCTTTCAATTTGTCATTTCGAGCGGAGCGAGAAATCTTGTTCAGTATCAATGAGACAGAAAGATTTCTCCCTGCGGTCGAAATGACAGTCTTTTAATGAGGGAAAAAATGATAAACAAAAATAGATTGGCGCAGACCTTTAAACATCTTGTCTCAATAGACAGCATTTCAAAAGATGAGGAAGCTGTTTGCTGCGAAATCAGAAAAATTCTAAAATCTATGGGAGCTAAGACCGTTGTTGACGGAGCCGGAGACAGGACAGGGAGCAATACAGGCAATCTTATCGCCAGGTTTGACGGAAACCGGCTCAATGAAAGCTCACAAATAGAACCGCTTCTTCTTAACGCCCACATGGATACAGTTGAACCGGGCAGAGGTATAAATGCGGTATTAAAAGATGGAAATTTTACAAGCAGCGGTTCAACAATACTTGGAGCAGACGACAAAAGCGCAATTGCCATTCTTTTAGAAACCATAAGAATTCTCCAGGAAAATGACCTGCCGCATTGTCCTGTAGAGATTGTGCTTACTATCTGTGAAGAGATTGGTCTTTTAGGCGCAAAGAATCTTGATTACAGCCTTATCACCGCAAAATGTGGTTATACTCTGGATGCAACAGACACGGAAGGGATTGTAATACGGGCTCCTGCCACAAATAGTCTCAAGTTTAAAATACACGGCAAGGATGCACATGCCGGAGCAAATCCTGAACACGGGATAAATGCGATCGCCATTGCAAGCATGGCAATTGCCGGTCTTAATATCGGCCGGATCGATAGCGAAACAACATGCAACATAGGCATAATAGAAGGGGGTATTGCCGTCAACATAGTGCCCAATCTGGTAACTGTTAAGGGGGAGGTCAGAAGCCATGATGCAAAAAAACTCGATAAAATTACAAATGAAATAGTATCATCCTTTAAAAATGTGGTTGAAAATTACACAAATCCGTCTGAAGACAAACTTCCGGCCCTTGAGGTTTTTGTGGATAAGGAATTTCCACGCACAAATATTGTCGCAGATCATCCAGTTGTGCTTTTAGCCAAAAAAGCTGCGGCAAATCTTGGGACAAAGATGAATGCCAGGACAACCGGAGGAGGGTCAGATGCCAATATATTTTTTGAGAAAGGAATCATAACCGGGGTGTTGGGCACAGGGATGCATGATATACATACTGTTCGGGAATCAATACGGCTTGACGATATGGTCAAGACAGCCGAGCTTTTGCTTGAGATTATTAGACTGCATTCAAGGGGTTAGAAGATTAGAAGATTAAGAGATTGAAAAAAATGAACATCGAACGGATTAAAAGATGAACATCGAACATCGAACGTCCAACATCGAATTTTGAATGGGAAAAGATGAAGAAACAGAGGTCGGAGGTCAGATGTCGGAGGTAGGGGCTGGCCCCCGTGCCTGCCCAATTCAAAAGTCAGATGTCAGTAGGGCGTAGACAGTAAGCACTAAGCGGAGCAAGGATTCATGATTGTCCATTGAAAATAAAGAGCGGAGCGACATCATTATTCGACGTTCGACGTTCGACGTTCGATGTTGGACGTTAATCTTTTAAATGAACCCTTAACCTTAATAAGGAGAATTGCATTGTATGATAGCCTATTTTGATTGTTTTTCCGGTATAAGCGGCGACATGACCCTGGGGGCTTTTATTGATCTTGGAGTGCCTGTAAAATGGCTGAAAGAGTCTCTTTGCGCTATTCCCTTAACAGGTTTTGACCTAACTGTTTCATCTGTTTTCAGGCATGGAATAAAAGCCAAAAGTATTAATATCCATACAGATGATAATGAAACGTCAAGGAATTATAGAGATATAAAGTCTCTAATTGAACAAAGTCCCCTGTCTGAAATGGTTAAGGAAAACAGCCTTAAAATTTTTGAAAGGCTTGCAACTGCTGAATCAAAAATACATGGCTGTTCTATGGAGAAGGTTCATTTTCATGAAGTCGGTGGAATTGATGCAATAGCAGATATTGTTGGAGCCGCTCTTTGCATTGAATATCTCGACATTAAGAAAATAACGGCTTCAAGCCTGCCTCTTGGCACAGGCTTTGTATCATGCGCGCATGGCGCTTTGCCAGCGCCGGCTCCTGCTACGCTTGAAATCCTAAAAGGAATTCCAATATTTGGCTCAGAAGTTGCCTGTGAACTTGTAACACCCACCGGAGCTGCGATTATAGCCACACTTGCCGAATCTTATGGGCCAATGCCTGATATAACGATTGAAAAAACTGGTTACGGCGCCGGCAAGAAAGACATTGAATCAAAACCGAATCTTTTGCGGATTATTGCCGGAACACCGCAAAATCATCAAACCGGTTGTCAAAAAGAGACAATAGTTATGATAGAAACCTGCATTGACGATATGAGTCCTGAAATCTTCGGGTTTGTCATGGATCGTTTGTTTGAAGACGGAGTTCTCGATGTTTACTGGATTCCGGTTTTTATGAAGAAAAACAGGCCCGGGACAATGATGCAGGTTCTGTGTCGGAAGAGCCAAAAGCAGGCAATAATAAATCGTATTTTATCTGAAACCACCTCATCGGGCGTAAGATACTATGATGTTGAAAGGGCAATACTTGCCCGTGAAGAGATAATCGTTAAAACCGGATATGGGATGATTAAGGCTAAACAAATTATAGATACAGACGGAAGCACTCGAATTGTGCCCGAATACGAGGTTTGTAAAAAGATTGCCCTTGAAAAAAATATCCCGATAAGGATTGTATACGATAGAATAAATCGGAGGTCGGAGGTCGGAGGTCGGAAAGAGAAAAGATGAACATCGAACACCCGCCTGCCATGCATCATAAACGATGGTGGTATGGTCATTGTCATAAGGTCAAGATACGATGATATTTTACCAAGACTACCCAAAGGCATTGCGGGCAGGTCGAACGTCCAACACCTGCCGCGACGGGCGCGAGCACGGCGGGTCGAACGTTGAATGGGAAAAGATGAAGAAACTGAGGTCGGAGGTCAGATGTCAGAGGACGGAAAAACAGCAACCAAATATTCCTGAACCTCTGAACCTTGAACCATAATTTAGAATATCGAACAAGGAATAATGAATGTCGAATGTCGAAGAAAAAACTTCATAATTCGACATTCCTTGTTCGATATTCGATATTTGCATTTTACTAAGGACCTCTGAACCCTGAACCTTTGTTTCTCATTGGGTGTTTGTTTTTTTATTCGACGTTCGATGTTCAATGTTCGACCTGCCGCGACGGGCGCGGGCACGGCGGGTGTTGGACGTTAATCTTTTAAATGAACCCTGAACCTCTGAACCCCGATCGGTAACTATGCCTTGACAAAAAATAGACTAAAATATAGAAACTGGCCATGAATTTTCGAGAAAAATCGGTCATGTTTCTTGCGACCGGCTGTTTTATCGGGAACATTCCTTTTGCCCCAGGTACCTTTGGAACCATCCTGGGACTTCCACTTTGCTTTCTTCTGTCCAAAACAAATTTTTCAATTGCTGTCTTTCTGACAGCGATATTTATTATTTTCGCCATATTAATAGCTCATAATGCTGAAAAAATATTAAAAAAAGATGATCCAGGCTGTATTGTTATTGATGAAATTGCAGGACTTATGGTAGCATTATTTGGTTTGCCTTTTAATGTGATTTATACGTCAGCCGGATTTGCAATATTCAGATTCTTTGATATCCTGAAACCGTTTCCCATCCGCTTGATCGAAAGAAAATTATCAGGTGGAACCGCGATCGTGATGGATGATGTGGCGGCAGGAATTTGTGCCAATCTTGTTTTAAGAGTTTTATTATTTACTGTTTCGTGTTTTCATCCTTTCGTGCTTTCGTGATTAATTTTTTTAAAAAGGATTCTATATTATCTTGAAATCAAAAAATTCTTCTGAAACAGAAACCAGTATAAGAAAAAAGAGCGTTCTTCGAGAAAATATCGAAGCAATAATTATTGCTGTAATACTTGCCTTATTTATACGCGCCTTTGTTGTTCAGGCCTTTAAAATTCCATCAGGCTCCATGAAGCAGACCCTTTTGATCGGAGATCATATTCTGGTAAGTAAATTTATTTACGGGGTTAAGCTTCCATTTTCAGATATTACGGTTATCCCGATTAAAAAACCAAAGCGCGGGGATATCATAGTCTTTAAGTTCCCAGAGGACCCTAACAAGGATTTTATCAAAAGGGTTATCGGTGTTGCCGGAGACGTGGTTGAGGTACGTAACAAACAGGTATATATTAATAATATGCTTCTGAATCACGATCACGGTATTCACACAGATCCACACATAATTCCGGGAGTTTTTCAACCAAGGGATAATTTCGGGCCTGTTACTGTGCCTCCCGCTTCCCTTTTTGTGATGGGGGACAATAGGGACCACAGCTATGACAGCAGGTTTTGGGGTTTTGTTGATTTAAAAGCTGTAAAAGGAAAAGCATTTATTGTCTACTGGTCATGGGATAATGGAAGTTTTGGAGTCAGATGGAACAGACTTGGGCATCTGTTAAAATGAGAGAAGGGATTGAAACTCGACCCTAATTGAGCCAAAACTTAATTAGGGAAAGGTCAGGGGTCTCATCTGGTTGCAAATTCTAAATAACAAATATCAAATTACAAATATCGTAATACTTTAGCGTTATGTAACAAACCATCTGAAATCAAGCTTCGGGTGTGATCAGATTTAAAGCAGGAAACTGTTTGAAGGAATTAGAAATCGTTAAGAAAGAACCAGGTTTAAAATGCCATTTTTGTCTAATTCTTTGGTTAAG
>JAYENE010000040.1:0-5782 GCA_034721935.1 Thermodesulfobacteriota bacterium | reverse complement strand
CACAAAAGGCCCAAGATTGGTGTCCCAATGCCGGTGGGCTTCAGAGTTATACATGTTGATTTATAACTGATTATGAATATACCTTTTCCATCCTCTTGATTGTCTGGCTTACTTCTTTCACCAGCCACTTTGGCTTTACCACTCTTGCCTCATCTGCAAAGGAGAGCGCCCATCCTGTTAGCTCGTACTCGGATGAAGCGCTGAAGATGAGTCTTATTTTTCCATCAGCTTTTTTAATGATCTTTTGATCAGGACTCCATATTCTCTCAGCCACGTATCTGGCCGACCATCCGGTAAATTCTATCTCTGCCTTGAAGGAATCCTCTTTTATGATACCAAAATCCTGGTTAAAGATTTTCTCAAAGTCATATTTTTGGGGAAATTTGAACATCCTTTCTGTTAGTTCAACTTTTTTGATTCTGTGCATTGCCAGCAGGGGATCAAAATCAGGTTCTTTGTATGTTTTTCCGGGTTTTCTTGCCAGACCCGCATGGAGGTAGATCGTGTCATGGTGTGAAAAAATCTTGAGCGGTTTTATGTAAAAGGTCTTTAGCTTTTCCGACATAATGGCCCGGTAATTGATTTTGCAGATCCTTTTTTTCTCCATTGCCTCCAACAGCATGCGAATGCTTTCCTGATAAGGCGTGTAGTCGATGCTTCCTGGGCTAAATGAGGCAAAAGGATGAGACAACAGCGATTTATCTTTTGGGAGAAGCGCCTGGCTTTTCTCAAGCGCCCGTGTTGCCTCTTTAAAAAGCTCTTTGCCCAATAAATATTCTGAAAAGGCTTTGCACATCCTGAGAATGTTCATCTCCGTTTCTGTAAGATTCATTGCAGGGGGTATCTGCCGCAGCTTTTTTAGCCGGTAGTATCTTTTGTTTCCCTGCATGCTCTCCTCAATATCTACGCCATAGGACTTTCGTATATCGCTTATTAGTCGTAATACGGTCTGTTTTGAACAGTGGAGTATTTTAGAAAGTTGGGTGAGTGAATGGCTTTGTCCTGAAAACATAAGTTTTGCAAACAGACTAATCAGTTTTTCACCATAACTCATATAAGGTCTTAATTTTTCAGGCATAAAACACCTCCAGGGAAAAGAATTTTCGTTCCGTAATATGGAATACTAACATGTTATAATATAAAAAAACAAGTTAAAAGGAGGTAACTGTTCAGCCACAGATTCACCCCAGTACGATCATCTGACCTACGGGGCAGGCACAGATGAACTCAGATAGGTTTAAATATAAGTAATCCACGGTTCAGAGGTTCAAAGTTCAAGGTTAACTGTTGATTACCCCGCCGCAGGCGAAACAACCCTGAACCCTGAACTGTGAACCTGACAACCTGAGCAGTTACAAAATATCAGTGATGATCAGCGTAGATCTGTGGCTGAATAGTTGCAAAACAAGTTAAAAGGAGATTGGTCATGCCGAAAAAACATCGAAGAAAAAAGCAAATACTAACAGATGTCAAAATAAACCTTGATAAGAACGAATGCTTTGCCTTGAAAAAGTGTACTTTATATCTGCGGCGGCACTTAGACCGCTATTTTACCCTGGATAAAGAAACCATGAATATACTCTGCTATACATTGAGAGATGAAATGGCAAGAGTCAGCGAATATATTTTAGACCTGCTGGATGATTCCCTGCAAATGAGATTTAAAGAAGAGTTGTCCGAATGCGGGCTTGATACCGAAGAGTATTCCGATCTTGCTGCTCGCATGTTGGCAAAGGTCAAAACAGGGCGTCTCTATAAATTCAAACAGTTCATCTTTCACCTGTTGGAACAGAATCTCAAAAAGTTCCGGTATAACGGTAAATCTGACATAGAAAAAACCATAACTGCAATTAAAAAAATGTTTGATCTTACAGAGCAGGAGGTCGAGTTTAGCTTGTTTCTCTTTATAACCGCAGGTTACGAAATTCCCCGCGATTTTTTCACTTACCACTTAAAATGCGACGAATTTGCCGGAAGAAAAAACCTCGTCAATATCCTGAATTTAACTCAAAGGGAATTCAACAAGATATTAGAAGGAACTCTTGCAAGAACAGGTTTGCTGGAAACAAGCGGTTTTGATCTGAGTATTACAGATGACTTTATAAGTTTAATCCAGAATTCCTCAACCCGCTCATTTACAAAAAGTTTTTTCTCTAAAATACCGCCTAATACCGTGCCGCTTGAGTATCATTTTGTTGAGCAGGAACAAACCGAACATATCCTGGAGCTTTTAAAACACAAGCCGGAAACAGCAACGCATATCCTTCTTTATGGCTCGCCGGGTACTGGAAAGACCAGCTATGCATACGGGCTGGCTGAAAAATTAAGAATACCGGCTTATGAAATTGTGAGGGGAGATGACAATAAGACCAGCCAGAGACGAGCCGCGATCATAGCATCTCTCAACATGACAAATTCGGATAAAGGCTCTCTTATTCTAATCGATGAAGCGGATAATATTCTGAACACATATTTTTCGTGGTTTATGAGGGGCGAAACTCAGGATAAGGGCTGGCTCAATCAGATACTTGAAGAACCGGGAACAAGAATGATCTGGATTACAAACTCCATAGATGGCATTGAAAAATCGGTTTTAAGGCGTTTTGCCTATAGCCTTTGCTTCAAGCCCTTTAACCGGAAACAGCGCATCCGTCTCTGGGACTCTGTGCTGAAAAACAACAGCGCCGAACATCTCATGTCGGATACTGATATTGCGAACCTTTCCGGACGTTATAAGGTCAGCGCCGGCGCTATGGACATAGCAGTGAAAAAAGCTGTTGAAAAACGCGCAAAATCGAAAAAGAAATTTCATAAAGCCGTAACCCTGACCCTTGATTCACATGAAAGTCTGTTTAATTACGGTAAAAAGCACAAGAATAAAGACAGTGTAGAAAAGAACTACTCCCTGAAAGGATTGAATCTCCAAGGGAATATACAGCTTTTGATGCAGCAGCTTGAAAAGTTCGATAACTATCTTCAGCAATCTGATGGAAACACCAGGATAAATATGAATCTTCTCTTTTATGGCCCTCCCGGCTCCGGCAAGAGTGAACTTGCGCGTTATATTGCCTGTCATCTGGACAAAGAACTAATCTGCAAAAGACTTAGCGATATTCTTGATTGCTTTGTAGGAGGCACAGAGCAAAACATCAAAGAAGCGTTTGAAGAAGCCGAGTCAGAAGAGGCTGTTTTGATAATAGATGAAGTTGATTCTCTGCTTTTCAGCCGTGATCAGGCACAGCGATCCTGGGAAATTAGTTTTACAAATGAATTCCTGACCCAGATGGAAAGATACCGGGGAATCCTTATCTGCACGACAAACAGACTGAAAGGTATCGATAAGGCTTCGATACGCAGGTTTAATTATAAGATTGGTTTCAATTACCTCAAACCGGACGGCAATGTTATATTTTACCAAAAGCTTCTGGAGCCTCTGACCAGCTCCTCACTAAATAAAGCCACCAGGGAAGCGTTGAAAAAGATTATTGATCTTGCCCCAGGGGATTTCAAGGTTGTTCGGGATAAGAATTTCTTTCATCGATCTGAAGAGCTTAGTCCTCAATCATTGGTACAGGCATTGAGGGAAGAAGCTGAGGTTAAGAAATTTCATAGCGGGCGAAAACATATAGGGTTTTAGGCGGTTATAATGCGAATAAAGCGGGACGTGCGAATAAAGCGGGACATCCCTTAAGAATCTAAGTTTATGGCTAAGGTTACATTGTTTGAAGCTCCCCGCAGCAAGCTGCGGGGAATCTTCGACCGTAAGGAAGTTCGCTTTCGCTTCGACAAGCTGCGGGGAATGGACTCGCTTTTGCGGTTCAAATGAGAAACAGGGAAAAAGGTCAAATCCAGGAGTTTTCTATGCTTTTGGTCTGCCTGTGCCGGCACGGCAGACAGGGCTGGTCAGGAACAAGGCGTCCCGCTACGCATTCACAATTCTAATCAAAGGAATTTTGTAAGCGTTCACGGAACGTTGAAATTAGAAATTGGAAATTTGGCCTTCATGCCTGCCCGCCATCGCTCTCGCTCAGGCGAGGCGGGCGGGCTTTTGTATTGTTGATGAACGCATTCAATTTTGGGCCGAGTTTTTCAACTATTGTTTTGTATTCTGTATCGTTTGACTTATGCCATGCAGCACCATCTGTGCATAAAATGCACCCTACATAACTTGTTTCATCCCTACCTTTTTGTGGGAGAGGCTTTCAGCCTCGAAAATCGTGGCTAAAAGCCACTCCCACAATAATAACGAAAAACTTGTAAATGAAAGAGAGATTGCCTGGTTCCCATGCTCCAGCGTGGGAACCTATATAGTATGCATTCCCACGCTGGAGCATGGGAACGAGATAAGAAGGATTTTGGCAAGGTAAAAAAATTTGTTGCGGAAGCTCAACGGACAGGATGGCATTGAGAAATTATGGAACTGGACGCTCAATTGCGGGATGTAAGGGAATTGCGGGACGAATCTTGCAAAGATTATGAAGGGATTTTAGTTTATCACGAGGACTTGATTTTTGAGTTTATCTTCCTTACCGGGAACCCCCGCCTTTTAAGGCGTGGAGCTTCAATTGTCAGTCAATAATATCAATTTTATTATCTTTACACCATTTTCTTAGAGCTTCCGATTGTTTACTGTCTTCGTAATCATGCCATTGATCTAAAAGACCTTTTTGTTCAAGCAGCGTTTTGAATGCGGAATAGGCTCCCTTTTTTCTAAATATTTTTTCAACCTTAACTATTTCTTCCGGGATGTGCTTAGATACAAACTGGAAAACAAGATTTCTACCTAAATCCAATTCATTTTTATGAGGGATTTTAATGTATTTCTCTGATTCGTCAACATCATCAGGCAGATCATCAGAATCTCCCATCTCTGATATATAATATGTTTCTCCTGTTTCTTTGCAGAGTATAGCCTGATTTTCAGACATGCTGCCCATACTGGTAAATAAAAACGCATTTTCTATGTCGTCAAATCTGATTTTCATTTTATTTCCTTTGCTTGCTAACGAGGCCTACCGGCATATAGAAGCCGCGGCTTCTCGCTGTCCTTGTGGATATTTGACTTAGCCTATGGTTTCTACAAAGTAAGCTTTGTCCCAAAGGCCCTTTTGTGCATCTATACTCGCATTCAAGTCGCCGAACTCCGCATGCTTCGTAAAAATTAATGTTATAAAAAGTATTTTTCTTTTTTATTTTTATGAAATATTTGGCTCAGGCATTTTTTTTCTCCACCAGCGCCCCTACTATATATCCTGCGACAAGTGACCCCGTAATTGTAAATACCGTGAGTATAGCCACATATAAACATCCAAAATACGAAATCATTATTGGGAGAAGAAACGGCTTGACAGCTCTGCTGTTCAGAAAAGCGGCAATGGATGCATTTCTAGCGCCCTGGGACTTTAATTCCTTGAGCATTGGATACCAGGCATAGATGGGTCCTGTAGAAATAATTCCTGCCGTCATTGATAGTATGAGTCCCTTAATGCCGGCTTCTTTTCCCAGAAAACTCGCAATATATGCTGGTTTTAAAAAAAGATTCAGAACTATCATAAGAATAAAAACAAGGGATAGCGGGGTAATTATATTGGAAAAAATAATGCCGCTGCTTTTGAGAGCAAGAAAAGCTCTGTCCGGCATAAATGCAAAAATAATGGGGCAAGACAAGGGGACGCCCATGAAATTATGCGTTTCTCGTATCGTATAAAGATAATTGATGCTCTAAAACTAATTGTTCGCCTCTTTGAACCGCCCTGCTTACCGCTGACTGGCTTAGACCCAA
>JAYENE010000039.1:0-5784 GCA_034721935.1 Thermodesulfobacteriota bacterium | reverse complement strand
TCTTGCGCATCAAGGATTCGCGAAAATCCTCGACATATCCACGGGTATGCCTGTGGTTTTCGCAAACCCTTATGCATCAAGATCTCAGCACATATCTTCGCAATAAATCGCTCAACTTAGGTTTAACTTGGGAGATCATAGTTCAAATTATTATGTTTGATAGTTCGTATGTTCCCAGTCCTCTGGAACCTGGCGGTGCACAGTAAGCTGAGGAAAGGGAATTTCCCAATTATTGGCGCTGCAGCAATCAACACACCATCTCTGGATAGACCGGCGCAATCTGTTATACAAAGGCGCCTCCTTGCCATTAAAGTCAGCAATAACCACAATATCCAGAGAACTGCTGCCGGCTTGCATAAATTCCACCCGCAGATTGAGGAGGCTCTGCTTATACCCATTTTCTTCTATTTTTTCAGCAATAAAGGACTTTAAAGTTGTCAGCATTACGTTGGTGACTCCATCCTGAAGATCATAACTCAACCCGAAGAACTCCTTGATCCTGAAGCTGGCGGAAAGGTTCAGGGGAGACTGGGCCAGAAAATTATCGGTCTGATATGTCTTGTGTGCGCCACCCCGCATAACGAGTTTTACCATCTCGTGGGATAGGCTCACTGCTTTGCCTCTGGTGCCGTCAGCCAGGATAACCCAGTCATTCTTCCGACAGGGGAACCATGATTCTCCCTTTTTAAATGGCCGGGACACTTTTCCGAGTAACTCATTAATGGGCAGGCGAATGTTCTCCTCCAGGTCTGGATTTTTCAGGCTGCTGAAAAAATGAATACGCTCCACCAGCCATGGAACTCCATAGAGGACTATACGCTCCCCCTCACGAACATCCCCGATATTAAGCATCAATCTTACCTGATCCCAGATTTTAGGTATAGTCTTTCTGATTGTCCAGATAATACCTAACAAAAAAAGGATAGCAAGACTTAATAGTACCCAGTCCTCTACCATATAAAGAGCCAGGATAAGACCCAGAATGGCGAATAATAAACTAAAGCCACGGAAGAGGATATCGATCAGCCTGATATGAAATGGACGATAAGATGCCTTAAAACCCGGGACAACCTTGACCATGAAGTTGTAGCTAAGCCTGGCAATAATCAGAATGCCTCCCACAACCAGAACAACAATAAACAGATAAAGGCCCCGGGTTTTAAAAAAATTTTTAATCATCCGGCTTGATGACTCAATAAAAGAAGTTTCATCCTCCTTCAATTGTTCAAGCTGTAAGCGTGCCACTTGCAGTTTACTGCTCATCTGATTTTCCAGACTTTTCCATTCAGGAAACAAGCCTTGCAGTGTCTTTTGCAGTTCTTTATTCGAAGCCTCAGATTTAAGCATCGTTAGTTGCTTTCGCCCATCACGGGCAACAGCAAGCATCTTCCGATATTTTTCCACATCCTCATGAAGACGGCTTTTCTGCCTGGCACGGTCGGTCAGGTTTTTCAGCTCTTTAATAAGCGGCTTGACCAATGAAGTCAGCTCCTCTTTCCAGGCAAACTGCTCAGATTTTTTATCTGAAAAAAGGCTGAAATCAACTCCCGTAGCTATCTCCTGAAAATTTCTCTTTGCATGCGCCAATTGGTGATCAAGTTTTTTCAGCGTTTCGGCAAAGTCAGACTTTTCTGTTACAGAAGAGGTCTTCTCCATCTCAGTACGGATATCCTCCATCCGTTTTTTTAGAGTCGTCTGTAATTCCAGTAAAGAGGAGAGCATGATCAGCTTGTTGTCCATACCTCGCCGTTTAGATGTAACGCCTGGATCAGATAATGGAACTTCGGAATCCATCGTGGCCCAAACAGGAAGACAAAGAGATAACGTAATGATTATAATCAGAAAACAATTAACAAAACGATTCATAATAAACCTTAAACCACAAACTCAACCATTGAATCCTCGTCAGGAGCATAATAAGAAATTTTCGTATCGTAGTTATCAAGATTAATAAAAGCTTTTGTTTGAAATTGTTTGTCAGTCCAGGTGAGTATCAACTGGTTTTCCGTGGAATCTTCAATTTTAAAGCTGCCGTTAAAGGCCGGGTATGTATTCCGGAATTTCATAAGCTTTAACAGTCTCTGCACCACAGGTTTTTGGATTTGAGTATTTATTTCACTCAAATCGTAGTTGTGGCGATTAATATTTCTGCCAAATTGCGTTTGTTTTACAAGTTTAATATCGTTTTCACCGGCAAGCAGGCCGACATAATATACCTGGGGAATGCCCGGCGCAAAAAACTGAATTGTGCGGGCAGCCATATAAGAATTTGCGTTGCACTCCAGAGCAGAAAAATAGGTGCAATTTATCTGATAAATATCAAGATTTTGATATTCAGGCCCGGAATAGATACGTTTTACATTTGAACCCTTTTCATACAAACCGTTAATTGTTCGATCTATTTCTTCCTGGCTCATCAGGTCGGCCACATCGACGACGCCTATGCCATCATGGGTATCCAGAGTTGTAAATTGTTTCCTGGGACAGATATCAAGCCAGTGAACCAGTCTTTTGTTGGTATGGTGATAAAGGGTGTGCAGCACCAGCAAAGGCAGGGCAAAATCGTATGTCCAGTATCCCTTTTCAGCAAGCTTTAGCTGATAAGAATAATGCTCGTGGACTTCCGGGATGATTTGAGTATCAAAAGCAGACGTGAACCCGTTCAGCCATTCAAGGAGCTCCCAGACATCCGGCTCCAGAAAGAAACAGTTTGTTCCGATTTTAACAGGAGCATAAGCAAAGGCGTCCATCCGGATAAGTTTGGCATTTGTCCGCGCCAGGCGGAGCAGAAAATTTCTCAAAATTTCCCTGGTTTTAAGGGACTGAAGATCAAGGTCGATCTGTTCATAATCAAAAGTACACCAGATTTTTTCTTTGGAACCGTCAGGGCGCTCAATTACTGTATAGGGATGTCTGGGCTTGCGCGCGTAAACCTTTGCGAGATCTTCTTTGCTTATTTCTCTATCCGGACTTAGTTTCTTAAAGCTTAGAAACATGTCGGCATATTCTGAATCATCGCCGTTTTCCATATAATCCTGAAAAAAAACAGACTGCTTGGAAATATGATTCACCATAAAATCTATAATCAAATCAAAATCATTGCCGATTTTTTCTATGTCTTTCCATGTGCCGAAATTCGGATCTACCTCATCGTAGGTCAATGGAGCGAACCCGCGATCGCCTGAAGAAGGATAAAACGGAAGAATATGAACGCCGCCGACTGCTTTTCGCAAATATTTGCGCAAAACATAATGCAGTTCAGTCATATTTTGCCCCAGACTGTCAGGATAGGTAATAAGCTGAACTTTATTTTGTATTGTCATAAGATTTCACCTTTTGCCTTTTTACCTAAGTTGAGCGATTTATTGCGAAGATATGTGCCGAGATCTTGATGCATAAGGGTTTGCGAAAACCACAGGCATACCCGTGGATATGTCGAGGATTTTCGCGAATCCTTGATGCGCAAGAGATTGGTGCAGATCGAGTAAAAAATCGCTCAATTTAGGTTTTAATAAAGTTGTAGTGTTTTACAGCCTCCACGATTCCACCAGCATATTTTTGCTTTGCAAAATAGATGTTTTTCCTGTGTTTGAGTTTTTCAAGCTCTTCGCTGTAGTTGCCTACTACCATTGCAAGCGGCTCGCCGCGAAGCATTTCCTCGTCATTTCCGGAGTCGCCGCAGACAAGAATATTTTTCAAGGAAATTTCCCATTTGTAGCTGAGATACCGGATTGCTTTGCCTTTAGATGCCCGATAAGGAAGAATATCGAGGTATCTCTGGTGGGAATAAATAAGGTTGTATCGACATTTATGTTTCAGTAACAGATCATGGATCATGGCCAGCCGGTCCTTTCCAGGCTTCATAAGATAGCTGATTTTAAACCGCCGCTGCGTTATTTCTTCCTGGTACTCCAGGAAATCGACATCTTTTAACAACTCGACGATTTTTGAGCGATTCCATTTGCTCGAGATATGCGTTTCCCATCCTTGACCGTAGTGCAGATTTTTTCCGTAGTATATTTCCGAGCCTACAGATGAAATAATTATATCTGGCGTATGCACGTTGTGCTGTTTCAAATATTCAACAGCGGAAGCAATAGTTCTGCCGGTAGCAACACAAAATCCAATAGTATTCCGATTTTTCGTTAGCAATGCAAGCAGGTCGTTAAGATTTTTGTTCTCTTCCTCCCCAATCAGGGTGTTATCGATATCTGTTATAATAAAATAATTCAGCCTGGCGAGACGTTTTCCTATGGAATCGGACGGAACGGCAATGTCCATCTCTGATTCTGGGATTTCTTTAACAAGCTTTTTCACTTCTTTTATATAGTTTTTGGCATGTTTTTCCCATGAGTAGCGCTTGCGGACGTTTATAATGCCATTTTTTGAAAATTTCTCCCACGTATCATGACGTGTAAAGAGATCGATACGTTCCACATCACTGCGCTTGCTGAGTGCCTTGCCCAGTTCAACCACATAATTGATCTGACCGCCTGTATCCGCGTCGTGTCCCATTTCCATGTTTTCTGAACGCAGGAGGCCGTGAATGCTGAACATTTGAATGTATAATTTATGCTTTTTCATTTTGCTTACCTTTCATACTCCCAATAATTTTCTTGTAAAAATTCGGGTCAATCGGTATCGCCCCCTCGATTTCACAGATGCGCGCGGCAAATTCCGAGGCCTTTTCCAGGATTTGTTCCGGCGGCCACTTGTTAATATACCCTATTGAAAGCATTGCTGTATAAGCGTCTCCAGCGCCTACAGTATCAGCGGCATTATTTAGTTTTTCCGGCTCTTTTTGAAAATGTTCATCTAATGTAAACAGTTCACTTCCATTTTTGCCTTTTGTAAGGCATAGCATCTCAAGGCGGTATTTAATTATAAGATATTCGATAAATGCGAGACTGCTTTTTTTAAAAGCAAATATTTGCTTTAAGGTTTCAAGTTCTTCATCATTTAGCTTTAGCAGATCACACTGCCTGAGTGATTCTACAATAACTTGCTCTGTAAAGCAATAGGGCCTGAGATTAATGTCGTAAAGGCATTTTGTTACAGGGTCCCTTTGCGCAAGAATTTGCTGTATAGTCTTGAAACCATATTCACTTCTCTGGACAAGGGTTCCAAAATAGATAAGCTTGGTGTCTGCATTGAGTAATGATGCGATTGACGTGTTGAACTCAATATAATCATAGGCAACGTCTGGCAGGATGTTAAATGCAGGAACACCTTTGCCGTTGAGTTCTACGAGTACTTTTCCTGTATTATGCTTGCTATCGTTCTGAATATTTTCAATTGGTAAATTGTGTTGTTGCAGAAAATTTATTATTTCCCTGCCCTCAAGGTCATTCCCAACTCTTGAAATAAAGCAGACCGCCGTCCCTAAATTTTTAACATGAAAGGCAAAGTTGAAGGGGGCGCCTCCTAACCGTTTGTATTCTGGGAATATATCGTAAAGTATTTCACCGATGGCAAGTATCATCAGTTTTGGCTCCAATTTTCATGAGAACAATTTGAGAATAAAACCATGCGCTATCAAGCCTGCCTGATTCGGGTTATTCCTCCAGCTCAACAATTTCTGCATTCAGAGAATTTTTGTGAA
This sequence comes from Thermodesulfobacteriota bacterium, assembly GCA_034721935.1. Lineage (GTDB taxonomy): Bacteria > Desulfobacterota > Desulfobacteria > Desulfobacterales > ETH-SRB1 > Desulfaltia. The sequence continues at coordinate 182 of JAYENE010000039.1, read as the reverse complement.
TATGCAGCAAGGCTGCAGAGTTCATATAAGCCAGCTTTGGCAGAGTCGCGCTCCCTGGATTTAAAAAAAGCGCCTCAGGTTTATCAATGTCTCCTGCATGAATAATCAGGTCAGTATTTGCAAAGAGTTTGATCGCCGATGGTTGCAGGGAACCGTGTGTGTCGGAGATAACACCGATAAGA
>JAYENE010000038.1:2235-5820 GCA_034721935.1 Thermodesulfobacteriota bacterium | reverse complement strand
TCTAATCTTCTAAAAATGTCACCAGATGGATCAGCGCTGTCAGGTATTCCTGACTTCCCTTGCTCTGTTTTACGGAAATCCTCTTGATCCTGACCAGATTTTCAGGCAACTCCACAAGATGCAGATACTCGACAAGCTGCTTCAGCGTGATGTTTTCCAGCTTCATTTCCACAGATGATTCTTTGTAACGGCCATTGTCTATTGAGGTAGAGGGTTTCATATATTTTATGTTCGGTTTTACCCCACTTCGGCCTGCCTGTTTTTCCAGAAAGGAAAACAGGGTAAAATCTTTGGACCTGATGGCAAGTCTCTTTTTGATGTCCCCGGAACCCTCTTTCAGCGCTCCATATTCCGAACTCAGAGACACAAGCTCTTTCAGAGTCTTTTCCTTTGCCTGAATAGAACGTTTGGTCTTTTCCTTTGCCGCTAAAAAAGGTGACAGGATAAACTGAAACATGATAAAAAGGGCAATCAGGGCAATGCCTGCAGATACATAATACCTCTCCCGCTTGGTCAGTTTAAATTTAAATTTTGTCCAAAAATCCATAATCCTATCCTAAAATACCTCACGCAAAGCCGCACGTGCAGCGCAGGCGCTTGCGCCGCGTGAAGACGCAAAAATCTTAAACATCTAACCTTTTTTTCATACAACATTGATGAATTCGTAAAAAGTCGTCACTCCTGTGAAAACCGGAGTCCAGAGCCCTCGTAAGGGTTCGCACAAAAATAAGTTGGCAATTTTAAGTGTTGAGGCGCCAGGCTGGCAAGGCGCGAAAGTGCAGGAATATCAAGCATATTCCGAGCTTTCGCAACGTAGCCAGGCTGGATGCATCGGCGCTTAAAATGTAAAGTTATTTTTGTGCGAGCCCTAAGTACTTGAATAGACTGGATAGCGCTAAAGCTTCACTACGTGCCCGGCTTTCGCCAGAATGACGAAAAATGGTATTTTTCGACTTTTTACGAGTTCATCAACATTAAATGTTCATCTTTTTCAGTCTTTTGTCTTTTGTTTCTTTCCATTCAACATTCGATGTTGGACGTTCAACCTGTCCGCAATGCCTTTGATCTCGGCAGAATATTCTGGTATCGTTTGTAATGCATGGCAGGCGGGTGTTCGATGTTCACCTTCTCACCTTCCGACCTCTATCCTCAAATCCATCCCGACCCTGCTCCCCTTTTTGATAAGGCTGGCCGAGCTTATTGTAACATTTTTAAAATAGTTCGATTTACTGAGACTGTTTTTTATGTTGTCAACGGTATTGAAGTTGTCGGTTTCGCCTTTAATCTTCACCCCAGCGCCGTCAAACGTGAAACTCGTGATAAGAAAGTCTGTGGATTCCGGGATAAGCCGGGAAATATCCTTTATTATATCCAGCGTCCTTATTCCGGACCCTGCGCCATTCAGCCCCGAGGAAGAATTTCCGGCTTCTGCAATCTTGACCTTCAACTGCTGTACGGGATCAACTATTCTTGTAACTTCAGGGCAAGTCTTTTTAAAGACAGATGTTATTTCCTGTTTCAGCCTGTTCAGGTGTGCCCTGTCATAATGGTAGTCTATGTACACATCGACTCCAAATGCGCAGAGTATTATGAAAATAATCACAGCCGCCCACTTAAAATCCTTTTGGAACTTTTCATATTTGCTTTTTGACCCGAATTCTCCACGGGCAAAATTAAATCCAGCGCCCTTCTTTGTTTCTCTCGTTGCAAGGGCAAGGGCCTGGTTCATCAGCATTGGATTCCAGCCGTTTTTAACCTCTTTTTCCATTGTGATATCGTCTGCCGCTGAGATATCGACCATCTCTACTGGAATAGAAAAAAATGTCTCCATCTTTTTTTGAAGGGGAGGGTAGAGCGCTCCTCCTCCGGTAAGAAAGATCTTTGTGGGAGCTTTCTTAAGATTGCCTTTTAAGCCAAGGAATTGCAGCGTGTTTTTGACTTCAGAGAAGAATTTTTTGCACATTGCCGAAATTTCTTCCACGGCTTCATCTGTATGGCCCGTCCTCTTTTTCTTTTCAGCCTCCGAAAACTCAATTTTGAGCGCCTTTGCAATGGCTTTTGTGATCTTTTCTCCTCCAAAGGAAAAGCGCCTGATGTGAATGATTCCGCTTTTCCCAAAAATCACGCCCGTAGTGTCCCTGGCGCCGATATCTAAAAAAAGCCCGCATTCCGTGACAGTATGGCTGGTCAGAAGCCTTGAGACCGCAGGAACGGCATCTATGTCAATGAGTGACGCCTCTACCCTGCATTCCTTGAGACGTGTTGTTAGATCGCCGACAGTGGATTTATGAACCGCGGCCGAGAATATATTTGTTTGGTCTGTCTGATCTGTAATAACGTAATCTATCAGGACCTCGTCTGCGAGGCAGGGGATGAGCGGTTCAAGTTCGTAAGCGATGGTCTGGCTGATTTTCTTTTTATCTTTAAAGGGAAGCCTTATATTGCGGAAGAAAAAGTCCATTGCGGGAAGAGCGGTTATGCATACACTGTCTGTGAATATCCCGCTTTTGAACAGTTTTTTCAGGGCCTCTTCAGCGCCGCCTTCTTTATTAATATTCACCAGGGCTGTATCGGCTACCTCGTACCCTCTGAGGCCGGCCATTACCCTGACCGCCTTTATGCTGCTTTTGCCGATATCAAGACCAAGGATCTTTTCCGGCATCAGTCCACCTTCCAGGAGAGTATTTTTATTGCTTTGCCATTGTCGTGTCTTTCGATTACTCCGCTTACCCTTTTGCTGATATCATTCATATAACCTGTGGATGTGATCCTGAATGTATCGCTTTTTGTAGTTATCAGCCCGGCATCAATGGTTATGCCCGCCATGCCCGCAACTTTCTTATACCACTCCGGCGCAGAAAGATCGTTTTCCTCGTCCCGCCTGTATTCATCCATATTAGAGACCATTTCATCGGTGATTCCATCCGAAAGCACCTTCAATATCAAATTCGGAGCCGTATTGATGTTTATCTTCCCTTTGCCGTGCAGTGTGAAATACTTTGCGATGCCAGATGTTTCGCCCGCGCCGTAATACAAATCTTCAGTAATTCCCTTTATCATTAAAAGTTCTTCAATGCAATCCAGGGGACCGTTTTTGCATGCATACGGGTTTTCCAGTCCTTTGTAGTACATGTTTTCAGCGCCAAAGTCGGTTACCTCGTCATCTTCATCTATCCAGTCTTTGACTGCATCCAGAATGTCGCGGACCTGCTGCTCATCCAGGTCGAATTCCGGCAGACCCAGAAATCTTATCAGCAATTTCTTGATTTTGTCGTTGGCGCCGTCCACAAGCTTGTTGATTGGAATTCTACCCGATTCATCCTCAATATTCAACCGGAAATATTCACCATCAAAAAGGGTTCCTGACCCCGCGGAAACCGATTCCAGATTTGCCCAGTCCTCGTTCAGGGAATCCAGGTCTTTGATGTCTTCGATTAGAAGCGCCTCCCCCACGTAAAACCCGGACTTTGCCGCGCACGCGGCCCTGATGCCGTCGCCAAGATTTGCGGCCTCGTATATTCCAGACCTTGAGGAAATATTCAACTGGAGCGTGACAGCGATAATAATGCTGATCATCAGAATCAC
>JAYENE010000038.1:0-2135 GCA_034721935.1 Thermodesulfobacteriota bacterium | reverse complement strand
CTTCCAATCTTCTAACCTTCTCACCCTATTCCCCCGCTGTCGGCAGAAACACCTTTGTCATAAACCTGTAAGGCATGTCTTCATTATCAGGATTTATAAAATCCATGTGTATGGATACGGCAGACGGGGCGCTGTCTTTTTGTGTTTTCAGTTCAGATTCAGAATCCCAGGAATCATATTCCTCTCCGCTGCTGTCATAAAACTTATATGTCAGGGATTGCAGTCCTTCGCAGAGGATGTATCCTCCCTTTTTCAAAGCATCTTTATCCGCGTCTTCTGCTTTGTCACGATACAGCTCGTCCTTCCGTTTCAGAATGCAACTGTCCTTTTCGTTGTCCTCTACAACATAGTAGTTTATAAAGGCAACGCCCGAAGACCTTTCATCTTCAAAGTCCAGATGTGCGGACGAAAGGAATGACAACTCCACGAAATCTTCTTTTTCAATCTCCGCTGAGGCGAATTTGAAGGAGTCCCTGTAGCCGCAAACAGATTCCATATCCCGCGCCATTATGTTCATCGCCGTCCGTGCCATACTGTAAATGTTATCTCCGCGCCGGGTGTCCTTTATTATTCTGAAAGTTCCCGTATATGCGGCATATACCGTTGTCAGGACCGTCGTTAATATGAATATGGCGATAAGTATCTCAATCAGTGTGAACCCGTTTTTCTTTAACCTAAGTTGAGCGATTTTTTGCGAAGAAATGTGCCGAGATATTGATGCAGCAAGGTTTGCGAAAAGCGTAGGCATATCAATGGATATGTCAAGACTTTTCGCAAGTCCTTGATGCGCAAGAGATTGGTGCAGATCGAGTAAAAAATCGCTCAATTTAGGTTTAAATATTTTCATGTGTTGTAACATCATAATGGTTCACGGTTTAAAGGGATGAACATCGAACACGTGTCTTGGCGTAGCATTTGAGAAGCCAGATCGAACGTCCAACATCGAATGTTGAATGAAAAAGAACGAGCAACCACCAACCCTCTAATCCTCTGTCCTCTAACTAATCTTCTTACCTTCTAATCTTCTAATCCTCTCCGCTCTATCCTCTATCCTCAATAAATGACAAGCCTGTAAAACACAAGCTTGAATGAATTATTAGACGTCATCCTATCATTTATAATCTTTACTTCGATCTTTTTCAGGACCTCAATTTCCGTTTCCGTCACATCCACCTGCCACGAATAGTCGGGAAAATCATCCCCGAAATCCCCGCTGTCAGGGCCGATTTCCTCCGGATCCGTCGCCTCAATTTCAGCCATTTTGCTCTGAGCAAGAAGAGAGGCCGTGGTTTCAAACCTTGCCCTGCTTGCCATGGATATGCTCTGGGACTGGGATTGAAAAACCACAACGAGCGTTATAGCGAGGATGGCCATGGCTATCATGACCTCAAGGAGTGTAAAACCTTTTTCATATATCCGGCTAATCATATTTTGATAGTTCGCAGTTAAAAATCATTCCAGAGTATTTCAGCCACCTGCTTAGAGCGAAGCGACGCCGGTTTTATTTACTATTTTTCAGATTTGGTTTTTTTAGTCAAGGGAGATCGTATTTTTCTTGCTTGTTAGAACCAATCGAGGTATATAAATTTGAGGGTGGAAAATTCCAGCGATTTTAGTTCCGCCAGAGCGCTTTGGCGGATCGAGTCGTAAGGCCATTAAACCACTTGACTGGGGGCATTACCAATTTGTTAAAGCCGAAAACATAAACTCTATTCGGGCGGGATAAACCCGCCCCTACGAAATTTGATGCACGTAACCCGTAGGGTCGGGTTTATCCTGCCCGATAAATGATAATGCTGTGGAATATCATTCCAATTTTAACAAACTGGTAATACTCCCCTTGACTAATCAACCACGTGACCAGTTGCGGATGAATCAAATGAATCGAATTTCAGCAAGTCTGATCCGTATAGTTTGTGTATCTGTTGCAGTCTTCTGGGCTGGTGTTGCTTCAGGAACCGAACTTTATATCCCTGAAATAAAAGCAACAACAGGTCAATCTATTGATATTCCGGTTATGATCGATCAGATTGATAATCTGGCCGGGGTAAAAATGGTAATTAAATATAACGCTGAAATCCTGACATTTAAAAAAGCTGTGAAAACAAAACATACATCCCCCCTGATGCATATTG
>JAYENE010000037.1:0-5837 GCA_034721935.1 Thermodesulfobacteriota bacterium | reverse complement strand
GGCACTAACATCAACGTTATAAGCGCTACAGAGAATCTGCACAAAGGCATTGCGGGCAGGTCGAACGTCCAACTCGCCACAGGCGAGCAAGCACTTGTCCGCCTCCGGCGGATCGAATGTTGAATGGAAAAGATGAAGAAACAGAGGCATCCTTCATATCACCACAAAAGTAGTTTACACTTTTTCTGAAATTAATCCGCTTTTTGGTGGGCACAGCCCACCCTACAAAAACACCGGCATAGCACATTGTAGGGTGGGCTGTGCCCACCAAATCATAGTTGTTCTCCGGCAAAAAGTGTAAACCGCGTAATGAAGGATGCCGAAACAGACATATGATCTGGAAGAAAGGCTGATCGAGTATTCGCTGCGATTTCCTTGTGCTATGCCGCTGCCTTGGTTTCTGAAACTTTTATGCTGAGGCGGTAGCCCAACCGTGAGAGAAAATCTTCGCAATCTTCCCATGTCATGCCAAATGCCTTGACATCGCCCAGCCCCATGCGACTGACGATGTCTCTCAAGAGTTCAAAATCCTTCTCTTCAAAATCCGCCTCCATCATCGCTGATTCCGCCCAATCGACTAACTCTGCCAATGTGATACGATGATAGAGGTAATCAATAAGCTTTTGACCGATCTTTTGACGAGTGATTTTCATCTGTCGTTTGCCATTGGGCAATTCATCCCATGTCTCGAATTCTCTTATTTTGCTTGCGTTTTTGTTCACCGTTCATAATGTAGAAAATAATTGTTTGTGGACGCCGGCTGCTTGTTACTTTATTTTAAATAAATCTCATAAATTTCGATTTTTGTCAATCGGCTTTTCGTCTCTCAACATGAGAATATAGGGGCCAGGGCTACACTCTTGACAAATTCGTTTTTTTGACCCCTGATGGTGATAAAATGGATTAACAGTTCCATTTTGCACGGTATAATTAGAGCGAAACCTTTGCAAAACGCCCCCTTTTGCCCAATTGAGCGCTGATGGCTGCGCCTTGCGGCTTGAAAAAATGCGCTGAAAGGATCGGAAAAAGGCATAACCAATGAGATTATCGCTGTGCATGATTGTCAAGAACGAAGAAAAAAAACCTTGCCGATTGTATCCGGTCGGTCAAACCTGTTGTTGATGAAATTATTGTGGTGGATACAGGTTCTGATGATGATACCAGAGAAATTGCCAAAGAACTGGGAGCAAAAGTATTTGAGTTTCCATGGTGCGATGACTTTGCCGCGGCCCGAAACGAATCGATCAGATATGCCACAGGAGATTATATCCTGTGGCTTGATGCTGATGACCGCATTCCCAATGATGACCGTCAGGAATTGCAACGCCTGAAAGAACGGCTTCCAGCTTCTAAGAAGCTGTCCTGCAGGCTGCGTATTATAAATCAGAACATAGCTGGTGAGGCGTCTGTTAATTATCAGCTCAGGATTTTTCCAAATGTGAAAGGCGCCTGTTTTGAAGGATGTGTCCATGAACAGATTTTTCCATCTCTGAACAGGCTTGGGATAAAGGTGGTGGAAGAAGATGTTCATATTCTTCATACAGGGTACGAAGATGAGGAGACAATCAAGGCCAAGGCTGAAAGAAATTTGCACATTCTCCTTAATGCAACTAAAGACAGGCCCAGGACGTTCTCAGAAAATTATCATCTTGCGCAGAGCTATTTCGGAATCGAGGATTACTCCAGTTGTATTGAATGCCTTGAAATGGCCATGTCCGGGGGAAAAAAAGAAAGTTTTTACAAGCATTTATTTACCATGGCTGCTAATTGTTATCTCCAATTAGAAAAGAATGATCTGGCTGTTAAAAATCTCCGGCAGGGCATTGCTGAATTTCCTGACAGCGGATTCCTGCATTATGTTCTGGGCGCAGCGCTTACAGAATTAGAGCAATATGAAGAAGCCCTTCCCTGTCTGAGAAAGGCGGCTGAATTAAGCATAGAAATTGAGGGTTATCCAGTACTCTTGAACGTGAAAAGTCTTCTCCCCTATTATTACGGCAAGTCTCTGGAGGGCATTGGCCGTTTGGAAGAGGCGGCTGGCGCTTATGAAAAGGCGCTGGAAGTTGATCCGGACAATGTAAATACGCTGTGGGCGCTTGGGTTTCTGATGTCAAAACTGGGGAAATTTGAGAATGCCATGATTTTTTTTGGAAAGGCGAAACAGAACTCGCCTGATGTGGAAAAGGGTATATGGCTGGCTCTTGCAAAATTATACCTCTTTTTTAAAAAAAGAAAGGAAGCTCTTAATCCACATTCGATGTTCGATGTTGAACGTTCGATGTTCGACGTTCATCTTTTTCATGTAAAGCAAATCCCCTTTGGGGTTAGCCAAATCCTGGTCCTCTGGGCCAGGATTCTTTACTAGAGTAATGCAGTTAGGTAGCAACGTCCCCGCCCAGTTGAATGGACGCCTCACCCCTGAAATATGCTTGACATTCGGTTTGTATGGTATTACAATTAATTAAATGTAATACCACTCGAGACCTTTGAAAAATGTTCAATTTTGTTCGAGCACAAAAAAGGCGAAAATTTCAACCGGAGGAATATATTGAATATTTCGAGGATTGAATTTTGAACCTGACGCAGTAATCGGGCAGATAAGCACAGACTTCGAAAGGGGGCGTTTTTCAAAGGTCTCTCATTAAAAGGATAGGATAATGCCGAAAATAACTAGCAAGGGACAGATAACCATTCCTCAAGTTATAAGAAATAAGTTTGGCTTTATACCAGGAATGGATGTTGAAATCATTGTTGAAGGTAACAAGACGATTATTGTGAAAAGCAGAGATGAAAACAAATTCATGAAGTGGCTTGGTCGCGGGGAAAAGCGAAGCAGAAGAAGCATTGATCATATGGTTGATCAACTCCGTGCTAGAACCAATGAGTAATATTGTTATCGACACGAATCCTCTTGTTTATATCTATCATGACGTTCCTGATTTTGGGAAAAATTATGCGGTGTTATTGGGGAAATTAGGTAAAAGAAATGCTCTGCTCATTCCAAAAATTGTTTACGGTGAACTTTCGCTCGTATTTGAGGATGAAAAAGAACTGAACGACTTTTTAAGTGACACCGGCATTATTATTGGGGAAACGAAACCGGAAAGTTATATTACAGCGGCTAAACGATGGGAGACATATAACAGACGTCGGGTATTAATGTGTACAAAATGTGGGAAAAAGCTTGAAAAATTGATATGCAAAAAATGTAATTCCGTGATCAAAATAAGGCAGCACATTCTGAGTGATTTTCTGATCGGGGCATATGCTCTCCAAATGAAAGGTGGAAACCTTGTAACTAATGATGGGGGATATTTTTCAACCTATTTTCCCGATCTGAATATAATTACCACCAGTCAACAAGGTTCTTCATGATCCTGATCTTATAGCTTGACCTTTGACACTTTCCCTGCCTGTGTGGCCCCGTTGTTTTCCCACATTTGACAGTAAAAAAAGACTTTAAAATAGGATAAATATCAATTAGATAGAGAGTTATTTAACTATTTAAGGACGTTCCCCTAAGCATATTTGCGTCTTAGCAGTTCAAGTTCAGAATTCAGAATTTAAAATTAAACTCAATCCTGCTTGCCCGCCTATATCTCTGGAGGGTCCAATAAATGATTTTAATTCACTTTCAAATAAAGTTAGTCCATTTAGTCAAGGACGTCCCATAGGAGTTCCCTGTCTCTTGCCTGGGTTAAGGATATTATGAAAGCGATGGTGGCAATGTTCCCCCCGTCATGTCTATTTTTTTTAGGCGGTGGATTTTGGTTTTCTGATGTGGCTTGACATTGGGTGTCAAATGTACTAACATAAAATATTAATTCTGAACAAGGAGATCAATCATGACAGCCACACAACCTATTGCAAAAAGAATCATTAAATCGTCTCGATTTGGACTTCGGACAACACCAGAGCAGGAGGTTGTCCTGCGCCGTGCGGCAGAGGTGTGCCATAAGTCACTGACAGAGTTTATCATGGACAGTGCATACCAGGCCGCCGAAAACGCGCTGCTGGATCAGCGGATGTTCATGGTCTCCGGCAAACGATATCAGACTCTGCTTGATCTAATGGATCGTCCCGCTGAAGAAAACATCGGGTTGCGGGATTTGTTCTCCAGACCTGCACCTTGGAATGAGCAATGTCCCTGATTCCCCCCGAAGCGCTGAATGCTGGGCATTGTGTTTCACCCTTCGACTGTGGCAAGCCTGTCCTGAATGACTGGTTGGTTCGTCATGCGCGCCAGGCACAGGCCAGCGGCTCAGCCAAAACATTTGTAGTGGCTGATAGGGACCGAATTGTTGGATACTTCAGCCTGACCGTCGGACAAGTGGATACGCTGGAAGCTCCAGAGCGCATCCGTAAGGGTATGGGGCAGTACCCTATCCCTGTTGTTCTACTCGCTCGGCTTGCCGTTTCTCTACACCATCAGGGACGTGGTATTGGCAGAGGTCTCCTTCAGGACGCTATTCGCCGCACTCTTGTGATGGCTGAACAGGCTGGCATACGCGCCTTGCTGGTGCATCCGATTGATGATGATGCAACTCGATTCTATCTTCGTTTTGGTTTTGTTGCCTCACCGCTTCGTGAGCAACAACTTCTTCTTTTGTTAAAAGATGCGCGTCGCCTGCTCCTTACGTTTAACAAATAAAACTAACAAAAGTGAGCGCATTCCCCGTAGCTTGCTGTGCAGCCTGACCCGGATGACTACGTAATTGCCACCGGGGAGCAATATTCGGTCCGTGAGTTTTGTGAGCTTGCCTTTGTAGGGGTGGGTATCCGACTTCGCTGGGAGGGCAGCGGTGTGAATGAAAAAGGGATCGATTCCGATAATAACCACTGTCTAATCGAGGTTAATCCGAGATATTTCAGGCCCACCGAAGTAGAAACCCTTCTCGGAGATGCGACCAAGGCAAGGGGAAACCTTGGCTGGAAACCTGAGATATCTTTTAAATCTCTCGTAGAAGAAATGGTGCGGGAGGATCTCGAAGAGGCCAAAAAAGATCAGGTTTCCCAGGAACATGGCTTTAAGACATTAAATCATTATGAATAAATAATTGTTATGCAAAATAAAATAGAACATGGATAGAAATGAGAATTAATGATATAATATGGCCGAAAGATCGCATTGAACATATTGCACTTCACAAGGTTGAACTATACGAGGTCGAAGAAGTGTGTTTTGGGCAATCTTTGGTACTCAGAGCAAAAAGCAAAGGTGAAAATCCGGTGTATTACGTTCTTGGGCAGGCAAAATCCGGTCGCTATCTACTTTGTGTAATTATTCATTTTCCAGACGGGAAAGGGTATCCAGTAACAGCTCGAGATATGAAACCAAAAGAAAAAAATCGATATAAAAAATGGAGATACAAATGAGAAAGCAAAAATTACCTAAAACTGATTCGATAAGTGAACTGGCACAATTTTGGGACAAACACGATATTACTGATTTTGAGGATTTACTTGAAGAAGTTACCGAGCCAATTTTCAGTAAAGGTAAGGATATTCAATTACATCTTGAAAAGGATGACATTGAATCCTTGGAAAAGATAGCATATCAAAGAGGTTTGAAAAATAACGACTTAATACGTGAATGGATTCTTGAAAAATTGTATGACGCATAACAAAAAAATGGAGCTGACCACAAAAACCGAGCCGATTATATGTAAATTCAAAGATTTAGGCGGCTTTTGTGTCAGCTCATTTTGGCGTTACCCGGAAGGAGTAAATATTTGATGGAAACACTGAACAAGCCAGGTGCAACTTCATTGAGGAAAACTCAAGAAAACAGTGGGAAAAGGGGACAGATTTATTTTTATCCTTGAGTTTGGAGAAAA
>JAYENE010000036.1:0-5853 GCA_034721935.1 Thermodesulfobacteriota bacterium | reverse complement strand
CCTCCGGGGTGGTTTTCGCAAACCCTTATGCATCAAGATCTCGGCACATATCTTCGCAATAAATCGCTCAACTTAGGTTTAAATCTGATCACACCCGAAGCTTGATTTCAGATGGTTTGTTGCATAATGCTAAAGTATTACAATTATTAAAAATTTGCAGGAGATCCTTGATGAAGTTACCCGGATTAGAATGATGAGCGAGGCGCCTTTGGGCGGTTTCCCTTGAAGTCAGATGCCCCATTCTTGATCATGTTTTCATGGAGTACACTGCCAAAATCCCATCAAAAATGAAGTTAAAGTGCCTTGAAGGCAAGCATATATTTAAAAAACCACTGAAAAAATACTTGCCGGATGATATCCTCTACAGAAAAGAAATGGGTTTTGGTGTGCCAATTCTGGAGTGGATGAAAAAAGATTTGAAAAAATATACCCAAGAGTTTGTTCTCGGAGGAGATGCCAGCAAGACCTATTTGAATATTCCTTATTTGCAGAAGATATGGAACGAGCGCCAGCGAGGGGTTAGAAACTGGTCTACTGAGTTATGGATCTTGATGATGCTGAATCTGTGGCATGAGAGATTTGGTTAGGGATTGGATGATTGGTTAAGTAGTTGAATGGTGGATTAGTTAAATCAACCAATCAAACCGAGCCATTAGAGTCTCAATTTCGCAATTGACTTGTGTTAAAATGCATGTAATATGTTTCTAAAAATTGCTAAAAATAGCATTTTAAGGAAACATAATGCGCTATAACGAGTTCCGTGAGGCTTTTAGGTCTTATACCGTAATCTCTGTTAATGAGATTAGAAAAGTGGACAGCGGATTCAACCTCAGAAGGCTGGTTGAATGGCAAGGTAAAGGATATATCAAAAAAATTATTCGAGGATATTATATATTCGCGGATCTCAAGCTGGATGAGAATGTTCTTTTCGAAATTGCCAACAGGATTTACAGCCCTTCTTATATCTCTCTCGAAATGGCGCTTTCATATTATCACATGATTCCGGAAAGTGTCTATGGTCTGACTTCTGCCACAAGTCGCAAGACAATGGTTTTCGAGACTGAATTGGGTGACTTTATCTACCATACCGTACGGCCCCGACTGCTCTTTGGGTACAAATTGGTTGATTATAGCGGCAAAAAATTCAAGATTGCTGAGCCGGAAAAGGCTCTCCTCGATTATTTCTATCTCAATACTTCTGTACAGTCAAAAGATGACTTTGCCGGAATACGCATCGGAAAGGACCAATATTTCGCCCAGGTGGATGAGACACGTCTTGTGGCTTATTTGAATGAATTCCAACAAAAGAGTCTCGCAAAAAGGGTCAAAAATTTTATGAGATACATAAAGAATGCTCAGCATTAAAGAGATAGAGTCTTATTACCCGGAAAACCTTCGGGCGTTCAAGCGCAGTCTAATGCGTGAGTATATTCAGTACAAAATTCTGGAAATTATTTTTGGCTCAAATCAGGCAGGAAAACTTTCATTTCTGGGAGGAACTGCCATCAGGATATTGCACGGGAATAATCGGTTTTCCGAAGATCTGGATTTTGATAATTTTGGGCTGAAGGAAAGGGAGTTTAAAAATCTTGCTGCCGAAATTCGTAAGAAACTCAAGATGGAAGGCTATAATATAGAGATAAAAAATGTGATTAGGAACGCCTATCATTGCTATATTCGGATTCCGGGCCTATTGTTTGACAGCGGGCTGTCCGGACACAAGGAAGAGAAGATTCTGATCCAAATCGATACTGAACCACAATATTTCGATTATTTGCCGGAGAACCTGATTGTAAATAAATTTGACGTCTTTTGCAGGACAAGGGTAACGCCGCCTGATATTCTGTTATCCCAGAAGATATTTGCGATATTTAACCGGAAACGGAAAATGGGACGCGATTTTTACGATACTTTGTTCTTGTTCGGCAAGACAATGCCCAACTTTGATTTCTTACGGCTAAAAACAGGTATGCAAGATATGGCAGAATTAAAGAAACATTTACTTTCACTTTGTAAAGAACTCGATTTCAAAGCCCTTGCCAGGGATGTGAAGCCTTTTCTCTTTTCGGCAATCGATGCGAAGAAGGTATTGGCTTTCCCTGACTACATCAACCAATTATGATGATTTTGTAAAAAGTCTTCAATTCGCTTGATATGAAAAGTTCTCTAATTGAGAAAGTGCGGAGAAAGTGCGGGACGTCCATAAATAAGTAAACAACTTACGTGAACGGCTACAATAATTTAAATCCTGAATATCCTGTAAAATCCTGTTTAAAAGAATAAAATGTTTAAAAGCGCTAAAATGTTACAAAAGATTTAACAGGGCGCTTTGGGATAATATCCGCTGGGAGCTTGGAAGACTATGAGGCTGGGGAGAATGTCATGTGGTTGTTACCTTCTCTTGTTGCACCCTTTCGTGCAACCAAATCTTTATTAAAGCGCCGCGGTTTACACCGATGCTTTCCCTGATGCGATCAATTTCGTTGACCAGTTCTTCGGCCACATCAAGCGTGATGCGAACTTTCTTTCCGTGGCGAATAATCCTGGTCTCAGGCATGTCAATAAGATCATGGATATCTTCGCCTTCGTCGAATCGTCGGTCAAACTCTTCTGTGCTTTTAGCTATTTTTTTCTTTTTAGGAATCAAGAATAAATAAGTTATACAGATTGCGCCGTAATTTTGTTTGTTTTCAAGGCGTGTTGAAGCGCGCATAACGAGTTATGTAAGCTTTGACACAACACAGAAAACAAGCAAAAGGATAAGCAAGGTGTATGAGTTATTTATTCTTGCTGACTTAGCCATACAATTTAGCCTCCTTTTTTCTGGTGCGTCTTACTGATATGATTCGAATAAAGTTGCTCCTCCGGGTGAAAATTGCGGCCCACAGCTCTTTTGCCGTATCAAAATCAACATCATGCTTAGGGCTCGACAAAAAATAACTTTACATTTCAGGCGCCGATGCATCCCGCCTGACTGCGTTGTGAAAATTCTGAATATGCTTGATATTCATGCTTTTTCACGCCTTGTCAGCCGAGCGCCTCAACACCTGAAATTGCGAACTTATTTTTTGCCGAACCCTTAGCTTTGTTAGTACGGCTCTTTTCATCATCCTATTCAAATTCCTGATGTATCATTATACATATTTTGTACAAAATTACAACAAAATATCTAACCCATGTTAGCCTGGAGAATTGAGAAAGAATGTTTTGGCCACGGGGGCGAACTTCGGATGTAGGGAAATTAATTTTCAAAGAAATGGTTCTCAACCTGCCTGAAGGGCATGAATGTAAATAGTCGATTAAGCCTGGCCGAGTATTTGTCTGCGTAAGTCTGTGCCTGCCCCGTAGGTCCGGGAGATCGTACTGGGGTGTATCTTTGGCTAAAACAAAAATCTTTGCGGTAAAGAAAATAGGAGATATAATCTCACCGCCAAAAACGCCAAGAATCAAGTGCAAAGGGACGCTGCTATAGAAAAATATCAACCTGACTTTATTTGTCTCCTATTTAAATTTCGAGGTAATGAGCAGTCTGTTAAAATATAGCTATGCGTAACCAAAGCCTTTTTGTAAATTGAAAATGAGTTTTACCACGGTTTTTAAATAGGATACCTTTATTTGTTATGTTGAAATAATTGCCCAGTCTATTCAACATAATTACTTCTTGAATGTAAATCAATTCCGATGTATATTTTTGTCCAATACCCTGTGCAAAGGAATTCCGTTTTTCTTAGCTGATTGCGGAGAAGCTATGACTTACGAGCCAGTAAACAAAGGAGAGGTAAAATAAATGGTTGAAGTTACTGTTAGAGTGCCAGAAAACATAAAGGATATCATAAGTGAGACCAGTGAAACAATTTATGTGGAAGCTTTAAAAGAGGTTGCTCGGAAGAGAACGTCAAATATTCAAAGACGACTTAAGCAGTTAAGGTGCAAAAATTCTGCTTATGAAAAAAAGTATAGCAAATCTTACGCAGAGTTCTCTCAAAACATTCCTGATACCATGAAAGCGCACGACGATTGGATCGAATGGTCGTATCTGGTCAAAGTAGCAGACGAATTAACATATAAGGTCGAAAAGGTGAAACTCCTATTAGGTAAGTAATGGAAACTGTTTTAAGGAACATTGTAGAAGAATTCTCTGATATTATTGAAGTTATAGAAAAACTTGAAATATCGGAAGAAGAACAGGTCTCAAAGCTGAAAGCAAGATTAAGCCTGTGTGATGGAACTTTCTTATAGGTTAAAGAAATTCGCTTAAAAGAAGTAATGCAGGCTTATAGCTACTACTGGTTACGACCAGACCAGACGATAATTGCAGGATGGGATAATGCCCCACATCACAAAGAAGTGGAAAGCTTTCCTCATCATAAGGGCTCGGTCAAAAATAACTTGGTAGAATTTGCGCCCGAATTTGCCGTAGATTTAATTGATCTGATTGAGCAAAACCGCAGGAATAGCGAGCTATTTCGAGGACTTTTGTGATTGAAGATCGGTTAAAGATATGGTGAAGTCGGGATGCAAAAATGCCAAGTTATTTTTTACCGAGCCCTAAGCATATAGGGAACAAAATTGACCCATCCCAGGAAAAGAACCTTAGAGACGTGTTAAGTTTTATTAGAAGTTTCCTGGTATAACTTTCATGACATATGGAACCTCTTGCCGCTCTGAATTTGTCCTTCTTCCAATTCTTTTTTACAGCTTCAGGAACAGTAAGGGTTCGGCAAAAAATAAGTTCGCAATTTCAGGTGTTGAGGCGCTCGGCTGACAAGGCGCGAAAAAGCATGAATATCAAGCATATTCAGAATTTTCGCAACGCAGTCAGGCGGGATGCATCGGCATCTGAAATGTGAAGTTATTTTTTGTCGAGCCCTAAGGTAGGATGTACTCGTGAAATGTTGAACATTTATCTATAACGACAATCTAACCGCCAACAAGTGCGCCAGGAAGCGCTAAGAAAGAAATTTTAATCAGACAGGATTTACCCCAGTTAAATAGCTCTACATTTAATCCCAGTACGATAAGTTTCTACCATCGGGGCAGGCAGGGCAGGCGTGAACAGATATGACAGTACGAAATAATAAATCAATGAAGATGCAATGGATCAAGGAACAGGTAGAAAAGGGAAATTATCAGCTCAAACTTCATGCAGTGGAGAGAGCTTCTTCTCGAGGTATTGATCCGCTTGAGGTCAAAGAGGCGCTTTTGAACGGAGAGATTATAGAGGATTACCCCGAAGATAAGAGAGGTCATAGCTGTCTTATTTATGGAAAGACTCGAATTGGAAGAGATATTCATGTGCTATGTGGTATGGCCTATGATATGCTATGGATAATTACGGTATACAAACCGGATGCAACAGAATGGGTTAACCCAAAGACGAGGAGGGTAGTTAAATGAGGTGCTTTGAGTGTGGGGGCGAGGTCATTGAAACAATCGGCTCCGTTAGAATGACAAAAAAGGACGGCAGCCTAATAATTTTTAAAGGTATTCCTTTGAGCCAATGCCATCAATGTGGAGAGCAGTATATCCCAGGAAAATGGGCCGAAAAAATAGGGGAAATGATGCGAAGGGAAGACGCGTTAGTCCCCCGGGAGATTCTTTCGGTTCCTGTAATTGCATTTTCTTAAACAGGCAATCAAACATAGGGTTTGCTTCGGCAAAAAGCAAAGCCATTTACTACGCTTTTATATAACCTAAATTGAGCGACTTTTTACTCGATCTGCGCTGATCTCTTGCGCATAAAGGCTTCGCAAAAATCCTCGACATATCCACGGGTATGCCTGCGGTTTTTGCAAATCCTTATGCATCAAGATCTCAGCACATATCTTCGCAAAAAATCGCTCAACTTAGGTA
>JAYENE010000035.1:0-5863 GCA_034721935.1 Thermodesulfobacteriota bacterium | reverse complement strand
TTAATTAGAGGGACAGCGGAAAGAACCTCGCCGACAGAAAGAGCGTGTATCCATATGGGTCTGCTGTCACGTTTTTGGGATCTATTTTGGCTTATGGCTTTTGGAAGCGGCGTAAGCCCCAGCCTGTGAAGAACTGTTTTTCGCCTTTTATCGGTTGCGAGCACAAGCGGAATTATCAGGGGAAGTCCAATGGTAATTCCTATTATAAAAAGAATATTATATAAAAAAATCAAGGCGTTCGCTTCCCCTAAGATCTTATCCCTTTCGTGCTTTAGTTCTTTCGTGTTTTCGTGATAATTTTTTTGCATTATTCTGCATTAAGCAATATAAGTGCGCCAAAACATAAGAAAATAAGGTTTGACGCCCATGCGGCAATAACAGGAGGAAGCATTTCTCCATATCCGAGCGATATACAAAAGCTATAAGAAATCCAATAAAGAAATGCTATCCCTATGCCGCATGCAATGATGACGGGAAGACTTTCCTTGATTTTTTCTCTTACAGCAATGCCTGTGCCTATCATGCACATAATAATGCAAACAAAGGGAAAGGCTGTCTTGGCATAAAGGTCCACCCTGTAACTTGTAGCATCATATCCTTCTGCTTCAATCTTTCTGATATATGCGATCAGCTCCTTGAAACTCATATCTTCCGATTTTTTTACAACCCTCATTAAATCATCAGGCGCAAAATCCAACTTTTCAATAATCTTTTCATGAAAGCTTATCGCGTAGTTATCATCTTTCTTATTAAGATTTTGCTGCGCTGCATCATACAGGTACCATCTGTTCTGTATGAAAACACCTTTCTTTGCATCAATCCTTTTAATAAGCCTGAAATCTGCGTCAAAATAATTGACAGTAATGCCGAATATATCCCTGTTTGCAGCATTATAGTGTTTTATGTGCGTTATTATGCGATTGCCCTTAATCCAGATGTCTTTTTCCTTTGATATTACTGCCGACTCTTTTTTGACTTCCTTTAGCCATATCCTGTTAGCATGCTCCATACTTACAGGGACAATTACTTCTGACAGGAAAAAAAGAAAAGCGCTAAACATTATCCCTAATAAAATTACTGGTATTAAAAGATAATAGATGCTTATGCCACTGCTTTTTAAAGCAACCAGTTCATTGTTTTTAGTCATCAAACCAAAGACGATCAGCACTGCAAGCAGGATACTGAGCGGAATTATCTGGGCAATAATAAATGGTGTCTTTAATATTAAATAGGAAAAGGTCTTTGAAAGAGAAAGACCTGCTTCCATAAAATTATCTACCCTTTCGAAAAAATCGACCGCAACATAAATACCTGCAACCATTGTTAGAATGATTGCAAAGTATTTGAAGATTTCTCTAATCAAATATTTATATATTATCGGCATAAAGCATAGCCGCCACGTAGGGCGGCCCTACCGTTAATTAAGGGTATAAACCCCAGAGCGACATGGTATTTTTTTTCCATTTGGTTGTTACATCCCGGTAGGGCCGCCCTACGTGGCGGCCTAATCTAATTGCTCATTTTAGGTTTAAATTTCATTTTTAACAAATTAAGAACCGGATAGATCTTTATCGGACGTTCATTGGCTGTTCTCATAAAAAGATATAATCCTATAGCGCCAATAACAATATTTGGAGCCCACATCCCGATAACCGGGGGATAGGCGCCTGTTTCACCAAAAACAAAACCTGCAGACAGCATCAAATAATAGGCTAAAAAGAAAACAAGGCCAAGTCCCAAACCAAATGACCGCCTTGAAGAACTCGACTCTATGCCTAAAGGAACTGCAACCAGCCCTAAAACAAAGCAGGCAAAAGGAAGTGAAAATTTTTTGTGAAATACTATAAGAGCTGCATAGTATTGGACATCTTTCTTTTCAGCCGATTCTAAATACCAACTCAACTCAGACAGACTCATCTCTTTTTCACCTTTTTGGCTTGATTTTGCCGCACAAACAGCCTTTTTAAGATCAAGACTTATATCATAGGTGTCAAAATTTATTGAATGCACTGCCCTGCCTTTAAGATCAACCTGATTTATTGTTCCATTATAAAGCTGGAGGTGAAAAGCAAGTTTGTCGGGGTCGCTAAACAGTTTGCCGGTTGGAGCGATCACAGCGCTGACAATGGTCTTATCTCTTTGATCTTCAATAAAAACATTTATCAATGCTTTGTTTTTTAAATCAATTTTATTTACATAGAGCATCACATCCTTAAACCTGTCATTAAAGGTTCTTTCTTTAATACCGATATCGACATTTGATGCAACCACGTCATAAGTCAATGTTTTAAAGGATAGCCTGCCCCATGGCACTCCATAGATTGTCATAAAGCCTGTTAGGAGACATCCCATTAAGCAAAAGATAAATACTGGAGGAAGAAGCCCGTAAACACTCACTCCTCCGGCTTTAAGGGCTATAATTTCATTGTCGGCAGACAATCTGAGAAAGGTTAAAAGAACAGACATCATTATTGAAATGGGAATGACAAACTCAAGGAAATGGGGCACGGAATAGATAATCATCAAAAAGACAGCGGATAAACCTATTTTGTAATTTACAATCAGGTTTATTATGTCAAGTATTTTTGTCAGCAGAAAAACAAATGTGAAAAACAGGATATTGATGACAAAGGGCGGGATCATCTCTTTAAATAAATATCTATTTATAATTGAGTTGAACAATCCCTCAATTCCTCAATTCCTGAATCCCTGAATTGTTAAACTGCATCTGATAGAGTTTGTAAAATTCTCCCTGGCGGGCGATCAGCTCTTCCTGTTCTCCTTCTTCCACAATCCGGCCGCCTACAATTACCACTATCCTGTTCGCATACTCGATAGTTGAAAGCCTGTGAGCAATTACAAAGGTAGTGCGACCCTTCATCAGATTCTCAAGGGCCTTCTGAACCAGCATTTCAGACTCTGTATCCAGTGATGAGGTTGCCTCGTCAAGGATTAATACAGGAGCATCCTTTAACAGCGCCCGCGCTATGCATATGCGCTGCTTTTCTCCACCTGAGAGACGCGCGCCAAGCTCTCCAATTATTGTGTCAAATTTATCAGGGAAACTCTGTATAAAATCATAAGCATAGGCAGCCTTTGCAACCCTATCAATCTCTTCCTGGGATGCATTCTGATTCCCATAGGCGATATTGTTTCTCACAGTATCATTAAAAAGTATCGGCTCCTGCGTTACTATTGCGATCTGCCTGCGAAGCGACGATATTGATGCTTTACGAATATCGATCCCGTCAACAAGAATTGCCCCTTTACTTACATCATAAAATCTTGGTATCAGATTAACAAGGGAGGTTTTTCCGCCTCCGCTCATTCCCACTAAAGCCAGTATCTCTCCGGCTTTGACATCAAGGCTGATGTTTTTTAATACCATTTCCTCATCATATTTAAAAAAAACATTATCAAATGTTACACTGTGTGGTTTGAATTGAATTTCCACAGGGTTGTCATGCTCTGCGATCTCCGATTTTCTGTCTATAATGTCAAATACCCTGTCTGAAGCCGCAAGCCCCTGCTGAATCGCATTGTTCAGGCCGCTTAATTTTTTTACAGGCTCATACAGCATAATGACTGCAGCCATAAAAGAAAAAAATGTTCCGGGTGTTGATATGCCGGAAATCACTTTTGAACCGCCGTACCATATAATAAAGGCTATCCCTAATCCTCCAAGAAACTCCATGATAGGTGATGAAAGAGAGCTGGCTACAACCGACTTCATTTCAAGTTTAAAAAGATTGAGCGCTTTTTCATGAAAACGTTTCTTTTCATACTGCTCCATTCCGAACGCTTTGACTATCTTGTTGCCCGCAAAGGTTTCATGCAGAAAAGAATTCAGGTCCGCTATCGCCTCCTGGCAACCTGTGCTGATTTTGCGCACACGCCTTCCAAATTCCACAACAGGGATAAAGGCAATCGGCAAAATTACAACTGCAAACAAAGCCATCTTCCAATCCCGGTAAAATATAACCATTGTTAAGCCCACTATGGTAAAGGCGTCTTTTAATGCTCCTGTTACAGCAGTGGATACCATACTCTTAATAACACCCACATCATTTGTAACGCGAGACATCAGGGTGCCAGTCTTTTCTTTATGAAAAAAGGAGATCGGAAGATCCTGAATATGGTCGTAAAGACTGTTTCTAAGCCTCCTTATGACGCTTTCTCCAACATAATTCATAAGGTAGGTCTGACCATACATTCCAAGCCCCCGCAAAAGGTATATGATAATAACTGCGATTGGAATCAGCATTAACATCTTAATGTCTTTATTGAAAAATATATCATCAAGCGCGGGTTTTACTAAAAAGGCTGTGGCAGAGGTTGCAAGAGCTATAACCATCATACATGCCATTGCAAGAAACAGCCTGAACCAGTTGTCTTTTACAAGCGCAAGCAGCCGCCTGTTTTTGTCGTTTGTTATAAGCGATAATAAAGTCTTTTTTATCATAAACCTGACCTCTGACTTCTGACTTCCGGCCTCCGACTTCTGACCCCTAATCCTGTCACAAAAATGCATCACGCAAAGGCACAAAGACGCAAAGGCGCAAAGATTTTAAAACTATAACTCATTGACTACTCTTGAAATACCATCGCGAATTAGCTCAGCTCCAAAATTTATCAGAAGCCCAGGCTCCAACCTTTTATGAACCTGAAATATTGCGACCTGTGCGGGTAGATAATTCCTGAGTCCTTCCGAATGATCTAATCCTCATCGACTGGTTCTCGTAGGGGCGGGTCTATCCCGCCCGCCATCGCTCTCGACCAAATGAGGCAGTCGGCATCCCTGAAGACTTTCGCTCGGGCGAGGCGGGCGGCCCGCACGAATTGATTTGGCGGGCGGCATAAAGCCGCCCCTACAACGTCTCCTTCATAACCATCAACTCATTGACAAGACACGGTAAATCTTAACCGCACAGATCGCAATTTTTTATATTATTTTTTATCTTAGCGCCTTTGCGTCTTTGCGTGAGTCAGATTATGTCCATAATAGCGGTCAACGTCGGATGTTATGCGATTCAATTCATTTTCAAGCAGCATTAAGCACCTCTTTTCTTCATTTTCACTGGCATTTTGTGGAACATATATGGGAACGCCATATATAGCCCTGCATTTTGTAAAGGGAAAAGGAAGAATAAAACGGTCCCAGCTTGCAAAAATCTTTATTTTCCTGGCGCTGTAGCTGATCGGCACTATCGGGTATCCGGTTTTTTTTGCCAGAATAATTATTCCGGGCTGGACCTTGCATCTCGGGCCCTGTGGGCCGTCCGGCACAATTAAGCATGGTCTGTTTTTTTCTTTGATTTTCTTTATAAGTATTGACAGAGCATGAAGCCCGCCTTTTTTTGTGGAACCTCGAACAGCTTCATGTCCCTGTCTTTGAATTATCCTTGCGGCAATTTCACCGTCTTTTGATTTGCTGACCATTGCTGTTCCGTTAAGCCCTTTGCAAAGATACGCGAAAAGAAGCATCCTCGAATGCCATACTGCAAATATAACCTTTCCTGATGAAATAATCGGCTTTACTTTTTCAAATCCTTCCTTCTCAATCTTCATTGTACTAAAAAGAAGATCAATTAAAAGCTTGCCGAAGATACCAACAAGATTCCACTTGATGTCGAAAATTCTGTTTTTTTCTTTTAAATGCATAATAAATATTTACCACGTTGAATTAAGGAATTGAGGAATTTAGGAATTTAGGAATTTAGGAATTGAAGGTATTCTACTGATTTTAATTCCTCAATCCCTCAATCCCTCAATTCCTCAATCCCTCAATCCCTCAATCCCTTAATTCCTCAATCCCTTAATTCCTCGCTTACAACATATTTAAAGCTATTTCAGCAACCCGTTC
>JAYENE010000034.1:0-5911 GCA_034721935.1 Thermodesulfobacteriota bacterium | reverse complement strand
CCTAAAGTACTTAAAGTGCCTAAAGCGTTAACGTTTAGCGGCAATGGAGGTGAAAATGGCCAGTAGTTCACTGCATTCTTCGTACTCTGTTTTTAACAAATAAATAATTCTCACTGCAAACTTCCGTGTCCGTTTTTCAAGCGCTGCCCCAAATTCTTTATTACCTAAGTTGAGCGATTTATTGCGAAGATATGTGCCGAGATCTTGATGCATAAGGGTTTGCGAAAACCACAGGCATACCCGTGGATATGTCGAGGATTTTCGCGAATCCTTGATGCGCAAGAGATCGGTGCAGATCGAGTAAAAAATCGCTCAATTTAGGTATTATCCACCTGTCACCTCCAACTTTAGCCTACTTCTGCCATTTCAAGTACTTTAGGCACTTTAGCGCACTTTAGCGCACTTGATTAATTTCTCATAAAGTTCATAAGGTACAAAAAGATCGCCTTTACCTGATCCCATTTTTATATCAGGTTTAACAGAGCCGTGAAAATCGCTCCCGCCGGTCATTAACAAGCCATAACGGCTTGCAACCTCAGCATAATAGGCTGTTAAAGCAGGTGTCTGTTCAGAATGATAAATTTCTATGCCCCCAAGGCCTATTTCCTTTAAATTTGCAATCAAATGTTCAAATCGATTTTTATCTTTGATGTGCAAAAGAACTGGATGAGCTAATACTGGAATGCCTCCGGCGCCAAGTATAACCTCAATTGCCCGCTTGCAGCCAAAACGATATTTGTCAATATATGCCGGCTTTCCTGTGCCGAGGTATTTATCAAATGCTTCATTAATCGATTTCACGAAACCTTTTTTCACCATAATCTGGGCAATATGAGGTCTTCCAAGCTGGCCTTCGCCAAATTCATCAGCGATTTCACCTAAGGAAATATCTATTCCCAGATTATTAAGACGCTTCACGATTCTGGGATTCCGATTTTTTCTGGCATCCTGGAGCTGATCAAGCGCCTGGTTTAAAACCGGGTCATCAAGCCTGATAGAATAGCCCAGCATATGGAAACTTCCGGTACAGGGAAAAGACGGATCAAAGGATGCGCTGATTTCCACACCGGTTAAAAACTTAAGTGAATGGGGTATGCCAAGGGCGAGCGCCTCTTTTGAACCGTCGATAGTATCGTGATCGGTAATTGCAATAGCGCCTAAGTTAAGACTATGTGCAAGGGAAATGATTTCTGGCGGAGAAAATGTTCCGTCGGAAGCTGTAGAATGGATGTGAAGGTCTATCCTCACATGCTTTTTATAATCCAAGGGCTTTTTCTAAAGCCTCCTCTTTTGTTTTGCATTCAATACATTGAGTGGTGACTGGTCTGGCTTTAAGACGGTTAATAGAAATATCGCCGCCGCACTTTTCACAAATTCCAAAGGTGTCGTTATCAATACGCTCAAGGGCTTTTTTAATCTTTTTTATCAGCTTATTTTCCCTGTCGCTTATGCGAAGCATAAAATTGCGGTCTGATTCTAAGGATGCCCGGTCTGTTGGATCCGGAAAATTATCTTTCGGAGCGGTCATGCCAAAAACGGTATCATCCGCATGGCTCAAAAGCTCTTCCAGTCGCTTGGCAAGAAGTTCTTTAAAATATTCTACATCTTTCTTTTTCATACTCAACTCTTTTCTATTTATTTAAAAAAAATTAATTAAACACAATTTAATATATTAGTAAAGGTAAAATTTGATAGCCGCGTAAAATTGAGCAAAAATGCGAGTTTTGTAGTAACTTCTCAATAACCTCTGGCGATATTCGGAATTACAGCCGTAGGGGCGGGTTTATCCCGCCAGAATCGACTCGGCAGGCGGCGTAAAGCCGCCCCTACGAGAGATTTCTCATCACACGACCAACTAATTGACAAAACTTCGGTAGATGCTATTGCCCGAACTTATTGAGAAGTTACGTTTTGCAAAGGTCTCGCTAAGCAACCTCTTTAAGAAAAACTTCAAGTGTCTTCATGTTGTTTACATTATAGATTTTACAGGGATAATCTTCTGGTAAAATCTTTTTTAACAAACCGGTAAGCGCCTTTCCCGGGCCGATCTCTGCAAAAATTTCAACTTTTTCATCCATTAGCCTGCACATTGAATCATACCACCTGACAGGATTGCAAAACTGTTTTGCCATAACAGCCTTAATTTCATCCGGGTTCATTGCAAAGTCTGCGGTAACATTATGTATTATGGGTATCTCAGGCCTGGTAAAGGAAACGGTTTGAAGAAATTCCTTGAATTCATCTTCAGCTCCTCTTATCAATTCGCTATGCCATGCCCCGCTTACCTTTAAGGGAATTGTCCTTGCTCCCTGTGAAGAGGCAAGCAACGAAACCTTCTCAACCTGAGCAGGAGCGCCGGTTGTAACGATTTGATATGCGGTGTTGTGATTTGCCACAGCCACAACCCCCTCTGCCTGAACCTCTTTAACAAGTTTATCAACATCTTCTATTAAAAGTCCTATTATTGCATGCATAGCCCCTTTATGCCTAATAGATTCCCTGTGCATCAACTCTCCACGCTTTAAAACAAGACTGAATACATCCTCTTTTGAAATAGCCCCTGATCCATATAGCGCGCTGAATTCGCCAAGACTGTGACCCGCTGTAATATCCGGTTTTACGCTCTCTTTTTCCACTACGGCAAGACAGGCAAGGTTCACTGCAGTTACAGCAGGCTGCAGGTTGACGGTCATGGTAAGATCTTCCATGGGGCCTTTAAAGCAGAGTCTTGATAGACTTATCTTCGTGACCTCCTCTGCCATGTCAAAAAGTTCCCGCACAAAATCGTATTCCTTGTAAAACTCAAGACCCATCCCAATTGACTGAGACCCCTGGCCAGGAAAAAGAAATGCTGTTTTTTTCACTCTAATCCTCTAATCCTCTAATCCTCTAATCCTGACATCCGACCACTGTCACTCGTCGAGTTTAAAAAGTTTACGAGTAGTATCAAGATATATAGATTTGTTCCCATGACAACCATTCCTTTTTAAAAAAAGGGTCGGATCATGCAAGATTTTGTTTATCAACGAATCTGTCATCCTGCAGATAGCCTGACAATCGGCATCTGTCAGGTTATTTAAATGACGCAGCATTTTCTTTACCTCTGTTTTTGCAATGGCATCCATTTTATTCCTTAATGCAATAATTGTAGGCACAGCATTCAGGCTTTCATACCATTGCAGGAACCGGATTACAGCCTCATCAACGATTCTTTCCCCTTTGCAGGCCTCTTTATTACGATCCCCGATGTTTTCATCAATAACCCCTTTTAAATCATCAATGTCATAAACATAGGAATTAGTAAGACCGTTAATTTCAGGGTCAATATCACGTGGAACCGCAATATCGATAAAGAAAATGGGACAGTTTCGCCTGCTGCGCATGACCCCCTTGACATGGTTGCGCTTGATAATGAAATCAGGCGAGCCTGTTGAACTTATTACAATGTCCACAGTTTTTAAATAATCTGTAATCTCCTCAAACCGTATTGCCTTGCCATTGAAATTTTTTGCCAGCTCAACGCCTCGCTTAAAGGTTCTGTTTGCGACAACGATATCACCTGCCCTGTTTCTAATTAAATGCTCAACTGCAAGCTCCGCCATTTCACCCGCTCCGATAAGGAGCACTTTTTTGCCTTCAAGGCTGCCGAATATTTTCCGTCCAAGCTCGATTGCCGCATAACTTATTGATACTGCATGATTACCTATTCCTGTTTCAGTTCGAACACGTTTTGCCACAAAAAAGCTTCTGTGCAATAACCTGTTAAGAATGACACCTGATGCCTTTTTCGAGATGGCTGTCAGATATGCCTCTTTTATCTGACCTAAAATCTGAGGCTCTCCGACCATCATCGAATCCAGGCTTGACGCAACCCTGAAAATATGGCGCACTGCATCATCGCCTTCATGAAGGTAAAGAGCATTTTCAAAACTGGCAACAGGAATGTTCTTAAATTCTGAAATAAACATCTTGGCGTCCTTCAAAGCATCTGAACGGTTATCTGTCGCCAATAGAATTTCCATGCGATTACATGTGGAAAAAAGGATGGATTCAACAACTGCTGGATCCTTTTGAAAAGCTTCCAGAGCAGCAGCGGTCTCATCTTTAGAAAAAGCAAGACGCTCCCTGAGTTCAACCGGGGCTGTTTTATGGTTTAATCCAAGTAATATAATATCAAGCATAGCTCTATTTGATTGATGATTGATGATTGATGATTGATGATTGGTAGAGCGAAGCGATTCCATCAATCATCAATTTTTTCCCTGGTTCCCATGCTCCTGCGTGGGAACCCATGGTATACATTCCCACGCAGGAGCATGGGAACGAGAAAACATATTAAAAGATGAACATTGAACATTGAACGTCGAATAATGATGTCGCTCGCGCAGCGCAGGCGCTTGCGCCGCGTGCCGCTCCTTAAACCCGCCTGGCCAACGTCTGTCACAGTACTCTGCTTGTATGTCGGCATGTATGACAATGGCGGGCAGGTTATTTTAAAATCGAATAAAAAACCAATACCAAATGAGAAACAAAGATTCAGGGTTCACAGTTGCTGTTTTTTCGACCTCTGACCTCTGATCTCCTACCTCCGTTTCTTTTGTTTTTCAGTCGACGTTCGATATTCGATGTTCGATGTTCGTCTTTGAATCCGTTCGATATTCATTTTTTTCAATTCCTTCTGGGCAAAAACAACTTAGCGCTTATGGGGCTTTACAGCCTGGTAAACACCTCATGATGCCCTTTTAAAAAGAAATTTACCCCCAAAAAGGTAAACAATAGGATCGCAAACCCGATAATGGCCATTATTGCCGAACGCCGGCCACGCCATCCAACGGCCAGACGCTCATGGAGCAGCGCCGCATATAATATCCATGTAATGACTGACCAGACCTCCTTTGGGTCCCAGCTCCACAATTTACCCCAGACCGATTTTGCATAAACAAAACCCGCTGCAAGGCCGATGCTAAGAAAGGTAAATCCAACAACAATACAGGCATATCCTGTATAATCGAGCATCTCCAAGGATGGAAGGCGTTTAAAAAAAAAGCCGTGTCGCTTTATTTTGATGGCGCGCTCTTGCATAAGATATAAAATGCCAAGCCCGCATGCCAGGGCAAAGGATGCCTCGCCGATAAAGATTGTAAAGATATGAAGCGCCAGCCAAAAACTGTTAAAAATATTCTTGGCCTGCGCGGATTCCGCCGGTAATTGGGAAGCGATAAGCATTACAATAGCTGCCAGCGGCGCAGCATATATGCCAAGAATCTTAAGATTGAATTTATACTGGAATACAATAAAAACACCGACAACAGCCCATCCAGCTATAGTAACGGTTTCGCGAAGATTATGAACAGGAATGGCCCCAGTTTGAATAAACCAGTAGACTATTGCGGCTGAATGCCACAAAAAACCGGTAATCAGCAGATAGCGTCCTATTTGATGCAGATAATTTTTTTGAATAAAAAGATATAACAGGTATCCTGCCGTGCTAACTGAATAAAATAACACAGTAATATAAATCACAATATCCATATGAACCTTCGAGTTAGCGCACCTTCGGTGCGGACATGAACGCCTAAAGTATATTAAAGCGCCTAAAATGTTAACGTTTAGCGGCAATGGAGGTGAAAATGGCCAGTAGTTCACTGCATTCATCGTACTCTGTTTTTACTTGTTCACATGTCAACATTGCTGCTTCTACGATTACTTCAAGCCAATATTGGGTTTCGGTCGCTTCACTTTCACAAATACGAATCTTGCTCTTAAAATCGGCCTTACTTCTAGAAGAGTGCAATACAAAAAAGTTACATCATTGATGATAATATCTTTAACCATTGAACAGACTGATTTAATGTCGAATGTCGAACAGGGAATGTCGAATGTCGAAGTCTTGTTCCTGTTTTGTTTGGCA
>JAYENE010000033.1:0-5923 GCA_034721935.1 Thermodesulfobacteriota bacterium | reverse complement strand
AAATTTTATTTGGTCGTCGTTATTTCTTAACGCTCTCTAACATGCTCAAACAGTCAGCCGTTTTAAATTTAACTGCCCGCCACATCAGGTTGTTGGCAGGTTACTTTTTGAGTTTGTAAATTTCTGTTCGTAGATTTCACACAAATCCACGATGAGCTAAATGAGTTTGTAAATTTCTGGATTGAGTACTATTAAGTGATTATTTTCGCTCAATTAGGGTTAAATATAATACCTAAATTGAGCGATTTTTTACTCGATCTGCACCGATCTCTTGCGCATCAAGGATTCGCGAAAATCCTCGACATATCCACGGGTATGCCTGTGGTTTTCGCAAACCCTTATGCATCAAGATCTCGGCACATATCTTCGCAATAAATCGCTCAACTTAGGTAATATAAAAATGAAAAATTGCTTGACTAAATAGAAGATATCTATTAAAATAACCCATAATAAATAAATTAGATTCAGTAACTTCAAGCTTAGCCATGAAGGCTAAACATCTGTGCGTAGAAAAATAGGGTAATACAAAAATAAAAAAGGCATTGAAGGCTTAAGAAGAGTTGCTCTCTTTTAAAATCTTATAGCCTTTTTCAGTTTTGAAGCCACGAAGGTTTCCATAATGGTCGGAAAGACCGGAAACCTTTGTGGCTTTTTGTTTTGAGAAGGATGCTTGAAATGGAACATGAATTACGAACAATTGGCAAGGGGCAGGTAGAATGGATTCAGCGCGCCGTGCATGTGGATTACGATAACATGGTTCAGCAGCCTCTCGGGTTTTCGAGCAACGGTCGATACAGCAAGGTGATCAAATTGTTAGGGACGTTCAAGGGAGATCTGTCACCCAACGATCTTACGTATCTGGTAAAGACCGTAGATGGAAACACTTACAACCTCTACCTCCATCTTTCTGATTTTGATCCACTTCCTACCCCGTCTCCTATTCAATGGACCCTCGACTTTCGGGTATTAAAAAGGAGAGAAGCAATAGTTCTGCCTTTCTGGAAATTGTCGACCAATATGCGCCTGGAAGGGGTGGCCGATTTTCACGGGGATCTTTGTCCTGAATTGGTCCTCGGTTGCAAGGCGTGTCAAATGGCTCTTGAACTTCTGCCGGAACTAAATAGGGATATCATGGTTATTGCGGAAAACAACAGTAGCCCTGCATTAGACGCCATACAGTTCGTACTGGGTTGTACCGTGGGGAACCGTAAGCTCAAAGTGATTGATCACAACCGGCATGTTTATTTGTTTGCGTCAGGGATAGGTGGATACGGGGTGAAACTGTCTTTGGAAACAATCCGTTTTGACGATGAGAATCGCTTCAACGAATTTGAAAGGAAAGTTGTCGAGGGAAGCGCTACGCTTGATGATGCGGTCTGCTATCAGCGACTTTTAGACGATCGGGTGGCAAGACTTACAGAGCTGAAAAATGAGGAAGTGTTTGCAGTTGAGAAGGTCCGCAAGTGTTTTTTGTGCAACAATTTTTTAACAGAGTCTCTGATTCACGAAAACAACGGTTTTCCGATATGTACAGTCTGCCAGTCGAATATGCCTGAAAACAATTCAAATGTAACGTATCAATAAGCGACCAACGACCGCATGTGAAGGGGGCCTGGTTTTTAAAGGAATCTGTGTAATCTGTGTAATCTGTGTAATCTGTGTAATCTGTGGATTAAAATGAGACGTGAGGAGGATAAAATGAGCGAAGAAGTAACAAGGTGTTGTCCCAACTGTAAAGCTGAAATCATAGTCACCTTTGAAGGAGGCCCGCTGGGGAAGGGCGCGATCAAGGAGTGTCCGGGCTGTAAATCCCCTGTCCTTTTCTGTCCTGATGGCTATCTTCTGCAGGCGGTGACTCCGTTTACAAGCCGCAAACAGGATTAAAAGAGACGAGACTTTATTTTTTTCTATCAGAATCTTGAGAGTCCAAAGTTCTGCCGTCATGCCGGACTCGATCCGGCATCCAGCTTCATTATGATTTTGAAATTATTCTGGATTCCGGCTTTCGCCGGAATGACGTTACGAATGAATCAACGCCAAGAATATCAATGCGTTAAAAGAACTTTGGACTCTCGAGTCAGAATAGAGCCTGTATAAAAGGGAAGCAGGAATGCCCAAGACATTAAAGAAAGGAGATAATGATGAAAAGGTTTTTGTTATTAATTTGTTTACTTGGACTAACCCTTATCATCCCGGGTCTTGCCCTTGCTGAAGAAAAGGCTGAGGTTGTTCAGCTTGAAGAGATCGTGGTGACAGCTACAAGAACAGAAAAGAAACTGAAGGAGGTACCGGCCTCTGTAACGGTTATTACCAGAGAAGAGATTGAAGAGTCTAATGCAAAGAGTGCCCTGGAGGTCTTAAAAAAGGTACCGGGAATATACATTTACGACACGACTGGCACTGGATTACATGGCCATGTCGGACTCAGGGGATTTAGCCCATATGGTTCCGAACGAGTCCTGGTGATGGTAGATGACGTCCCATGGAACAGCGGCAACGACGGCTTTGTAAGCTGGACCAAGATTCCGCCATTAGATGATATAGAAAAAATAGAAATAGTTAGAGGACCCTCATCCGCACTTTATGGTGGCTTTGCCATGGGTGGCGCCATTAATATTATTACTCGAAAAGGCCCGGCCAAACCAGAGACCAAGGTTTCGGTTTCCTACGGCAGTGATGATGAAGGAAAATATCGAGTGGAAACAGGGGGAACAGTTGAACGATTGAATTACAACACAGGAGCTACTTATTGGAAAGGAAACGGCTGGCGTGACCACAGTGAATTTGAAAAAAAGAGTTGTATGATAAAACTTGGAGTTGACCCTGATGAAAGCTCAAACCTGACTTATACTGTTGACTTTCAAAGGACCGATGAGGAATACCCCGGTAAGCTGACACTTGAGCAATATGAAGAAAACCGCAAACAGAGTATTGCTGCAAACCGCTACAGTGATTCAGGAGATATAAAGTCTGTAAGGAATAGCCTCAATTACACAAGGGATATTAGTGCTGATCACCACGTGAAGGGGATGATCTTTACTACCAACTATGACTATGATTATCCGGGGCAAAAATATCATTACATTTCTGACATAAATGGCCTTGGAGGCGAGGTTCAATACAATGTCACGCATCCATTGTTTTCCAGAAAAAATTCCTTCATTATCGGGGTGACTGGTAGAGAAGATAATATAGACTATCAATATTTTTATAAAGGAACACTCAAAACGGATAACGAGACCAAGGCGCGATTCTGGGGTGCCTTTCTTCAGGATGAATTTAGCCTCTTTGAGCCTTTAACCATCACCTTAGGGGGGCGTTTTGATCAGGCAGAATATGACTACACAGATCGTCTTGACTCAACCAAATCCAATGATAAATCGTTTGATGAATTCAGCCCCAAGTTTGGCATAGTTTACAGCCCAATTGAGGAGGTTTCTTTTTTCGGAAATATCGGGAAGGCATTCATGCCGCCGTCGGCTTATCGAATGTTCACCAGTACATATCGCAATCCTGATCTCACTCCTGAGACAACCGTAAACTATGAACTTGGAATAAAAAGTACACCGTTTGAAAATCTATCCGTGGAAATCTGCGGTTTCTGGATGGATGTCAAAGACGAGATCATAAAGGGCTCAGACAACAAGTATCATAATGCAGGAGAGACCAGGCACAAGGGTATAGAAGCAGGATTGGATCTCCGGGTGCTTGAGGACCTTACTACCTTCATCAACTACACATACCAGGAGGTCAAGTTTGAAGACTACAAAGAAGGCAGCACTCGCTACGATGAGAATTATGTCCCCTATGCCCCAAGGAATTTACTCTCAGGTGGCCTTAGATACCAGCATCCAGTAGGAGTGACATATAACCTGCAAGCAGTTTTCACAGACAAAAGATATGCTGACAATAAGAACACAAAAGAGATTGCAGCACACACGGTCTGGGATACACGTTTGGATTTTGAAAGGGATTGGTACAGTGCATACTTTGCAATAAACAATCTTTTTGATGAGGACTATTACCAGCATATGAATTCATCCGGTTATGTCTATCCTTTTCCTGGAAGGACGTTCATGGGTGGCATATCTATAAAATTCTGACACACGGTTCGCGTTCCCAGGCTCATGCCTGGGAACGCGAAGTAGAATCGCAAAGATTAGAAATCTGGGGATACTTCACATGAAAAAAAATATTATAATAGTAAGCGCTTTCATTTTACTGTTTGCCCTATTTACAGCGAGTGAGGGAAAGACAAGGGGAACCATCAGCATAAAAGACGCCAACGGGCAATCTATCCGTGTGAAACTTCCGGTTAAAAGGATTATAGTCCTGAACTCCGATGCCCTGGAAACAATATGGGCATTAGGAGCAAAGGATCGTGTAGTGGGGATATGTGACGGCATAAGCAATGGACAGTTGTTCTGGCCGGAGCTTAAAGACAGGGCTGTGGTCGGCAGTTGGTCTGAACCCAACTATGAGTTAATAGTAGGGCTTAATCCTGATATAGTGATATGTTATAGCCGGTGGCCCGGCCAGCAGCTTGAAAAAAAGCTAACTCCCTTTGACATAAAGGTTGTACGTCTTGATTTCTATAAGATCCGCAGCTTGGTAAAAGAGATAAAAATCCTTGGGCGTATTCTGGGAAAAGAGCAGGAGGCACGGCAACTTATAGATTGGTACCATGAAAAACTAAAGTTAACAGAAAGAGAATTAATGCCCCTGAGAAATCGTCCCGATGTGTACGTTGAAAGTTATTCTAAGTATCATACTACCGGACCCGGCTCCGGCGGTCACGAGATGTGCGTCCTGGCAGGAGGCAATAATATTGCTTCTAATTTTTCTATACCTTATCCTGAGATAACCCCTGAATGGGTGTTGGCAAAAAATCCACATATTGTAGTCAAGGTGAGCGCTTTTGCCAATTGCTACGCCATGACCAATTCTGGTGCTCTGAAAAGTATCAAGAACGAAATCATAAACCGACCGGCCTGGGATAATATTCAGGCTGTGCAGGATGATAAGGTCTATGTGATGGCCAGTGATATCTGGACAGGTCCAAGAGCAATTATTGGGATAAGCTATATGGCGAAATGGTTTTACCCTGAAGTTTTTAAATATCTTGACCCTGAAAAACTTCACAGGGAGTATCTGGAAAACTTTCAAGGAATTAAATATCAGGGAGTATATGTGTATCCAAACGAAAATTAAGGGATTAAGAAATTAAGGGATTAAGGGAATTGAACATCGAACACGTGTCTTGGCATAGCATTTGCGAAGCCAGATCCAACGTCCAACATCGAATGTTGAATGAAAAAAAATGAAGAAACAGATGAATATCGAACAAGGAATATCGAACAACAGAAGTTTTTTAAAAGAAACAAATCAATATTCTTTACTTCGATATTCTGCGGTTCAAAATAATTTAAGGAGCGAAGCGACATCATTATTCGACGTTCAATGTTCGATGTTGGACGTTCATCTTTTAAAACAACTTAGCGCTTATGGAATTAAGGGATTAAGAAATTAGGCAATTAAAAAGAGGGTATCATTCAATTCCTAAATCCTGGGATGATTCCCTGGTATGTGATCAAAAAAAGAATTATTTGTTGCGCTTTTGGAGCAAGCCTACCGTGTCGGCGGATAATCCGGCAATGCGGTTGCCTCGCTCCAGAATGAGGATTTCGCTATTCCATAAATATCTGCTTACATGTCACAAGGAAGGAAACCATCCCTAAATTCCTAAATCCCTCAATTCCGGTTTATCCGGATTAGGCGCTCTATCTTATGAAAGATATATGTCAACAATACAAAGGCCTTACCGGCAGGAAGGTGTCTTTTATAATTTTTCTCTTGCTGCTTTTGACAGGCATTCTTCTTGTAGCCCTTTCCCGGGGTGCGTCATCTATTGGTTTTGCGGATT
>JAYENE010000032.1:0-5945 GCA_034721935.1 Thermodesulfobacteriota bacterium | reverse complement strand
TTTTTATAAAAGGATTGCTCTAAGTTATTTCTTTACGCTCACTTATGTGCGAGTTTCAGCCGTTCTTAAATTTAATTGTCCGCTGCCTCAGGTTGACCAGATAATGAGTTTGTAAATTTCTGACTGTCTTTTTTATATTGATATATTGTTAACAATTCATTACTTATTAACAATATTTTTTTATATGTTTATAATATCATTTTTTTAAACATAGTAATTTATGTTTTTCTAATATAGTATTTTATTTTTTATTTAATAAAATAGCGATATTGGAAAGTTATTAACAATATATGATTATGTATTATTAATAATATTTTAATAATTTATTATAGGAATAAGGATATGAAGTTTATAATCAATAAGACAGACATACTGGATGTATTGTCAAACATTCAAGGTTTGACGGGACATAAAAGCAATCTGGCTATTACTGAAACAGTTTTAATACAAACTAATCCCGACTCTGACGGGATTATAAAAATTGCGGCTACTGATCTTGAAACAGGTTTTATAGGATCATTTCCTGCAAAAGTTGAGTCACAGGGAACAATCGCTATTAATGGAAGAAAAATATATGAGATAGTCAAAGAATTTCCATCCAATGAAATAAACATCAATGAAATAGAAAATCATTGGGTGGAAATCAGTAATAATAAGGTAAATTATCATATAGTCGGAATGAATCCCGACGATTTTCCTGAAATTCCGTTAATAGAAGACATTTCTTTTTTTAAAATCAAATCACCGGTTTTTAAAAAAATGATAGATCAAACTCTTAGTATAGGTGTTGTTACAGATGACAGAAGAGTTCATATTAATGGGATATATTTTGAAAAACTAAAAAATAATGAACAAAACATAATCAGGATGGTTTCAACAGATGGCAACAGGCTTTCGCTGGTTGATTATACCTGCCCGACGGATAGCAGGCAGGTTTCTGAGTCCGCGGCGGGTGAATCAGGATCAGGGATTATTATTCCCAAAAAGGGTTTAATGGAAGTAAGCAGATTTCTTGATTCAGAAGGCACTGTGCAGATAGGAAATAAAGATAATCATTTTGTTATTAAAAAAGATACAGAAACCATTACAATAAGACTTCTTGAAGGTGAATTTCCAGAATATAGTGAAATTATTGACAAAGGAGATACAAGTATAATTACTATTGATAGAAAAATGTTTCTAAATATGTTAAAAAGAATGTCGATATTATATTCTGATAGTTACAAAGGGGTGGTATTTAATTTTCAGAAAGATAAACTAATAATTACCGCCACAAATCCTGATTTAGGTGAATCAAAAGAGGATATGGATATAGATTATAAAGGAGATGAAATTCAGACAGCATTTAACCCAAAATTCTTTATAGACACATTAAATATAATTGATGATGATAATGTTGTCTTAAATATAATTGATGAACAGAGGCCTTGTTTTATTGAGGGAAAAGAAGATAAACAATTTTTAAGCGTTATTATGCCGATGAGAATTTAATGAAAAATATTTATGATGCGAGCAGTATAGATGTGCTTGAAGGCCTTGAACCGGTGAGATTGAGACCTTCAATGTATATTGGGAATGTGGATATTGAAGGACTTCATCATCTTGTTTACGAGGTTGTTGATAATAGTATTGATGAAGCAATGGCAGGATATTGTGATTTAATTAAGGTTACCATCCACACCGATAACAGTGTCAGCGTTGAAGATAATGGCAGGGGTATTCCTGTTGATATTTATAAGACCGAAGGGGTGCCGGCGGTTGAGGTTGTATTAACAAAGCTTCATGCAGGAGGAAAATTTAACAACGACTCTTATAAAGTATCCGGCGGACTTCATGGTGTCGGGGTATCGGTTGTAAATGCTCTTTCAGCAGATTTTGAAGTAGAAATTTATAAAGACAAGAAAATTTATCATCAAACCTATAAAAAAGGGATAAAAAATAGTGAGTTAAGTATAACAGGAAAAACAGATAAAAAGGGCACTAAAATTCATTTTTCTCCTGATTTAGATATTTTTAATACAGACAATTTCAACTATGAAATACTTAGCAGAAGACTCAGAGAACTTGCCTTTTTAAATAAAAGTTTAAACATAACTATTGAAGATGAACGTTCTGACAAAAAAGAAAGTTTTTTTTATAAAGGAGGAATAGTATCATTTGTTGAATATCTTAACAGGAGGCATACATCTCTTCATAAACCTATATTTATTGAAGGAGAAAAAAACGAGGTTCAAATTGAAATAGTAACACAATATAATGACACTTTTAAAGAAAAGATATTTTCTTTTGCAAATAATATTAATACAATAGAAGGTGGTTTTCATTTAATTGGATTTAAAGCCGCTCTTACACGCACAATAAATCAGTACACATCAACCTCTAAAACTTCTAACCTGCCTAAAAACCTTCAGGTAAAAATCAGCGGTGATGATGTTCGGGAAGGATTGACCGCAATAATCAGCATTAAAATAAAGAATCCTCAATTTGAAGGACAGACAAAAACCAAACTTGGCAACAGTGAAGTAAAAGGGTTTGTTGAATCCCTTGTTAATGAAAAATTAAGTATATTTTTAGAAGAGAACCCATCTGTTGCTAAAAAGATTATAGAAAAAGCGGTTGATGCCGCAAGAGCAAGAGATGCCGCAAAACGGGCAAGGGATCTGGCAAGAAAACAGGGATTATTGCTTGATTCCACACTTCCTGGTAAGCTGGCTGAGTGCCAATTTTCAGAGCCTTCGGAAAGAGAACTCTTTATTGTAGAGGGTGATTCTGCCGGTGGCAGCGCAAAACAGGGTAGAGACAGAAAGTTCCAGGCTATTTTGCCGTTAAAAGGGAAAATATTGAATGTTGAAAAATCCCGTTTTGATAAAATTCTGCGCAGCGAGGAAATTAAAAATATAATCACCGTGCTTGGCACAGGAGCTGGCAAGGAGGAATATGATGTTGAAAAGATTCGATATCATAAGATAATTATTATGACGGATGCCGATGTTGATGGTTCTCATATAAGAACGCTTTTGTTGACATTTTTTTATCGGCAGATGCCCGATATAATCGACAAGGGGTATTTGTGTATTGCTCAACCCCCATTGTTTAAATTAGGCAAAGGAAAAAATGCGGTTTATATTAAGGATGAGACTAAATTTAATGATTATATTTTAAAACGGGTATGTAATAATAAAAGTGTAAAAATCGCAAAGGATGAAAAAATACTGTCTGAACACAACCTTTATCTTTTTTTATGCGATCTTGCAGAATATTTTGAAAACTTGTCAAAACTTGAGTTTCGCGGCATAAAACAGGATTTTATTGAGTTGTTGATAGAGCAAGGTGTTGAAAATGTAAAATTTTTAAAAGACAAAGAGCAAATGATATATCTCAAAGATCTGTTATTGAAAAATGGTTATGATGTTGACGGGCCGAGCTGGAATCAAGAAAGAGATATATATGAAATTATGGTTACATATAAAAACAGTATAAATCAGGATATTTTAACAACAACTCTATCAGACCAGGAAGTAAAGCCGATTAAAATAGGCAGAGGGTTTGTATGTTCATCGGATTATCAGAAATGTCTTGTTACAGGTAAAAATATGTTAAAATTTAATTACCCACCGTTTTTAGTCTTTAACAACGATAAGACAGGCGCTGCCGTTGTTAAAGAGGATAAAAGAGAGCTTCTGTCTTTTTTAATAGAAGAGGGCAAGAAGGGTCTGGGTGTTCAGAGATATAAAGGTCTTGGCGAAATGAATCCCGACCAGTTATGGGAAACAACCATGGATCCCAATAAGAGAACATTGCTACAGATAAAGATTGAGGATGCGGTCGAAGCGGATGAAATTTTTACAATCCTGATGGGAGAAGAGGTTGAGCCGCGAAGAGAGTTTATTCAAAACAATGCTCTTAATGTTAGTGTGCTCGATATATAGCGCCTGAACAAAAACCCCACTTTTTGTTATTTTTACCTTACACCCAATCGTCATTCCCGCCCGTCGTGTTCGCGCACAGCCGCGGCAGGCGAAAGCAGGAATCCAGTCCGCCGCCGGATTACCCCAAAGACTCATCTGCCCGTTCGGGGAACGGGCGCTACATAATTCCAGCGCCTCGTTTCCACGCTCCTGCGTGGGAATGCATATGGAATAGCATGTAGGTGCAGGTTGGGTTGAGGCCCTTCGGCCCGAAGAGAACGAAACGTAACTTCTTAATAACCTCTGGTGATATTCGGAATTACAGCCGTAGGGGCGGGTTTATCCCGCCAGAATCGACTCGGCAGGCGGCGTAAAGCCGCCCCTACGAGAGATTTCTCATCACACGACCAACTAATTGACAAAACTTCGGTAGATGCTATTGCCCGAATTTATTGAGAAATTACAACGAAACCCAACGACAGGCTTTATTGGTTGACATATTTATTATGTCCTGAAAAACCTGGTCCTTTGGGCCAGGTCAGAGTTTTCAGGCTATGCCTTGGAGTTTTGTGTCTAAAATCACAAATTCTAAGCGCCAAATTACAAATAAACCACCTGTCTGCGCCTGCCTGTGCATTGCACGCAGACAGGCGCAGACACGCACAGGCAGGCAAATTCCAATATTCAATGACCAAAACTCTCAAGAACGAGATATTGTTTGGATTTTTGAATTTCGGTCACGCGCAGCGCAGGCGCTCTCGCCGTGATAGCGACACGTCGCAGCAGGTGCGCCGCGTGTTGGAATTTGTTTGATATTTGTGGTTTGATATTTGTGATTTTTTGTATTTCCAACAAAGCAAATCCCCTCTGGGGATAGCCAAAACCTGGTCCTCTGGGCCAGGATTCTTTACTTGTAACAAGTAAGAATAATACCTGTAAGAATAAGCTTAATATGGAGGATAAAACATGCGTGTGACATCAAAAGGCCAGGTTACAATTCCGGTTGATATCAGGGAAAAGGCGGGTATCCTGCCTAATATGGATGTGGAATTCGAAATTATAAAGGACAAGGTATTTCTAAAAAAGGCAAAAAAGCAGCCAAAACGAGGCCAGGAACTTATTAAACAAATGCGTGGCAAGGGCACGGTAAAGATGACCACAGATGAGATCATGGCGCTGACAAGGGAAGAATAGGCTATGGAAATTCTGGTTGACAGTAATGTAATTCTCGATGTTTTTACAAAAGACGAGAAATGGTTTCAATGGTCGTCCCAAACCCTTTCCAGATATGCCGATGATCATATCCTGGTGGTTAATCCCATTATATATGCGGAAATATCGGTTCGATTCGACAGCATCGAAGACCTTGAAGATGCGTTGCCCTGTAGATTTTTCAGGAGGCGCCGGCTTCCGTGGGAGGCTGCATTTCTTGCGGGTAAATGCTTTTTGAGATATATAAAAATGGGCGGCAAAAAACGTTCGCCTCTGCCGGATTTCTATATTGGGGCGCATGCTGCTGTGGCACAGATGGCATTGTTAACCAGAGACGTATCCCGCTATCGCACATATTTCCCAAAACTAAAGCTCATTTGTCCGGACAGGACATAGATTGCAGATAGTTTTTTGCCGCACAGGCACACGAAGGGTAGGGCTGCCCTTTACCCGTAAGTATTGAGACATATTTTTATCTTTAATTAACAATTAGTTATTAACAATTAGTGTAACTTCTCAATAAGTCCGGGCAAATCATATTTTGCGACTATTCTCTGGATTCCGGCTTTCGCCGGAATGACAGGCGTTTATATCCAATCGTCATTCCGGCGAAAGCCGGAATCCAGTAAGTGTTGCCCAGACATATTGAGAAGTTACCAATTAGTTATTAACAATTGATTATTGATTATTTGTTTTATGTTTTTATATTTATGCCCCAAAAGCCAATAATAATAGTTAATAATCAATTAATAACTGTTAATTACTAATGGAGAGATAACTTATGGGTAAAGGGCAGGGGTAGGGGCCTGAACAGCTCAACCAACA
>JAYENE010000031.1:0-5991 GCA_034721935.1 Thermodesulfobacteriota bacterium | reverse complement strand
GCTTTTTATAAAAGGATTGCTCTAAGTTATTTCTTTACGCTCACTTATGTGCGAGTTTCAGCCGTTCTTAAATTTAATTGTCCGCTGCCTCAGGTTGACCAGATTATGAGTTTGTAAATTTCTGATAGCCTGTTCTTTCTTTATGATTTCTTATACATGAGTTTTTCCTGGTTTAAATTTAATTATACTTGAAGCGGTCATTTTTTCAAAAAGCTAAAATGTTACAAAAATTCAAAATTAATCCTTTCCTAACAGCCTAACAGCCTTTAGCCTAATAAGCTAATCCCTTAATCCTTAATCACCAGATCAAAGCCAAAACCCCTATAGCCCAGCAGTATGGCGCAAAAATCTGCATACGTCCATGTTTAACTATCTTAACCAGCAATTTCAGCGCCCAGTATCCCACAATGCATGAAGTAAATGCGCCAAATAATGTAACTTTTAAGGGAAGAATATGGGCCGATAAATGATTCAGGCTAAGCGCTGCGGCTCCCAGAATAGCCGGTATTGACAGGAGAAAGGAATATCTCGCGGCTGTTTCGCGGTTTAATCCTAAAAAGAGTCCCATGGCAATAGTTGAACCTGACCTGGAAATTCCGGGCATTATGGCTATTCCCTGTACAAGCCCTATAATTAAGGCATCTCTAACTGAAAAATTATCAATATTTTTGCAATCTTTTTTAACCCATCGTGTGGCCCACAAAAGCAAACCAGTTATAATAAGCATAAAACCGACAATAACTACAGAGGAAAAAAGGGTATCAGCAATTTTATGAAATAAAATACCGATAATAGCGGTTGGAATGGATCCGACAACTATAAGTATTGCAAGTTTTGCATTCGCATCTTCATAAACAGTATGAAAAGAGACCCTTTTTTTTAACACTAGAACAATAAAATGCGCCAAAGAGATTATTATGGCCCGTATTTCTTTCCAGAAAAAGATTATTATAGCTGCAAGGGTTCCAACATGCACGCTGATATCAAAGAAAAGTTCAGGCTCGTTAAGCCCGAAAAGATTCTGAAAAATCACCAGATGCCCTGAACTGCTGACCGGCAGGAACTCGGTCAGCCCCTGAATTACGCCTAATATTATTGCCTGAAATAAATCCATATTTAATTAAGGTTCAAGGTTCAAGGTTCAATGTTCAAGGTTCAAGGTTCAAGGTTCAAGGTTCAATGTTCGACGTTCATCCCTTTCCTCTGTCCTCTGTCCTCCGACCTCTGTCCTTTTCCTCTGTTTCTTTTGTTTTTCATTCGATGTTGGACGTTGGACGTTCAATGTTCGACGTTCATCCCTTTCCTCTGTCCTCTGTCCTCTGTCCTCCGACCTCCGACCTCCGACCTCTGTCCTCTGTCCCTTTCCTCTATTCTCACCCTTTTACAACTCCTATGGGCCTTAACTTTGCCACCTTTTTTGAAATTCCGGCCCCATGAACCACCTCAATTACCTGAGAAATATCCTTGTACGCATCAGGCATCTCTTCTGCAAGGGTGGATCTGCCGGTCCATCTGACAAGTATCCCTTTATCTTCCAGTTCACGCTGTATAGACCTGCCTTTGCTTGCCTTTTTTGCGGCCTTTCTGCTCATAAGACGTCCGGCTCCATGACATGTTGAGCCAAAGGTTTCTTCCATAGCCTTTTGTGTTCCCACAAGAATATAAGAGGCTGTTCCCATATCGCCCGGGATAATCACAGGCTGCCCCACAGAGCGATGTGCATCACATAAGGCTTCATGGCCCGGCGGGAACGACCTTGTAGCCCCTTTCCTGTGAACACATGCCAGCCGCTTTTTCCCATCTATAATATGAACCTCTTTTTTTGCTATGTTGTGGCAAACGTCATAGACCAGATTCATGGCAAGCTCATTGGGTCCGATGCCGAGCGTTCTTGAAAATGCCTCGCGCGCCCTGTGCATTAAAATCTGCCTGTTGGTCCAGGCATAATTTGCGGCGCAGGCCATTGCATTAAAATAGTTTATACCCTCTTTTGATTGAATCATTGCGCAGGAAAGCTGCCTGTCAGGTATATCAAAATCGAGTTTATCAGCATGTTTTGCCATTTCAGCCAGAAAATCATCACAAACCTGGTATCCGAATCCTCTTGAACCTGAATGGAGCATCAGTGTAACCTGCCCCTCAAAAAGCCCGAATATGCGGGCTGCATTTTGATCGTAAACAGTTTCGACTACACCTATTTCAACAAAATGATTCCCTGAACCCAGAGTGCCAAGCTGTTTTTTTCCTCTTTCCATGGCTCTTTTGCTGATCAGATCCGGGTCGGCATTCAACATGCAACCATTGTCTTCTGTATGCTCTATATCTGAATCAGTCCCAAGACCCTGGCGTACAGCCCATTTGGCGCCCTGTTTAAGAACCTTTATTTCTTCTGCCAACGACAGCTTTATTGGACCTGTTTTGCCCACTCCTGATGGAATATTCTGGAAAAGGGCATTGATAAGCTTTTCAAGCATTGGCCTGACATCCTTTTCAACAAGGGATGTGGTTGCCAGGCGGACGCCACAGTTTATATCGTAGCCGACTCCGCCCGGTGATATGACGCCGGATTCCCAGTCAAAAGCGGCAACGCCGCCTATAGGAAACCCATAACCCCAATGCATGTCAGGCATGGCAAGCGATGCTTTAATAATTCCGGGAAGGGTTGCGACATTTGCCACCTGTTTTAAAGGCTCTTCCTGATTCGAATCTTTCAGCATGGAGGCGCTCATATAAATAATGCCGGGCATGCGCATAGCCCCTGTCTTTGGCAGCTCCCACCTGTAATCGTCTATTTTTTTTAATTCCATAATGACCCCTTAAGCCCTGATCCCTAAGCGCTAAGTGATGAGAAATCTCTCGTAGGGGCGGCTTTACGCCGCCTGCCGAGTCGATTCGGGCGGGATAAACCCGCCCCTACGGCTGTATTTCCGAATATTGCCAGAGGTTATCGAGAAGTTACTTATTTTTTCTGCGTGCATATCATTGCCTCTATTCATATTTAATAACTAATAATCAATTGTTAACAGTTAATGTCCCGCTCCCTAACACTTAACACTTAACACTTAACACCTAATTCTACACATCAAATATTATCTGCGACATCCAGAGCCCGTCTGCCACACTTTTAACCTGTATCTGATGATAGGTTACAGCCTTTATCTCATTTTTTATAATATGGAGATCAGGTTCATAAGTATCATACATTACCTTTGCCGACAGTTCATATTCTGAAAGGGATATAATTCGTGCCTTCTTAACAAGTTTTTCCTCACCCGTCCAGAGATATAAAACTTCTCTCAGCCAGTTTACCATAAGATCGGGCAGGTCGCTTCCTGTGACATGAACATGATATTCATTTAAACCTTTTAACCTGTTGATATCTGTAATCTGGTCAATCATTGCATAAGCAGCGTCGGCAAACAGACTCTTCAGGTCGGATGCAAAAACCTGCAATCCAAA
Organism: Thermodesulfobacteriota bacterium; assembly: GCA_034721935.1. Classification (GTDB taxonomy): domain Bacteria; phylum Desulfobacterota; class Desulfobacteria; order Desulfobacterales; family ETH-SRB1; genus Desulfaltia. The sequence goes on along the minus strand of JAYENE010000031.1, from coordinate 2,532 downwards.
ATCGGCAGTATGATCGATTATCCGGTATTTCATATTTTAAATTTGTTACTTTAAAAAACTTTTTTATAATGTTATGTGTCAAAAGTGTTAGGTGTTAGGTGTTAGGTGTTAGGTGTTATGGGCTAAGAATTAAGGATTAAGTGGTCTGATCCCCGACCTCTGACCTCTGACCTCTGACCTCTGACCTCTGACCTCTGACCTCTGACCTCTGACCTCTGACCTCTGACCTCTGATACCTGTATCACAAAGAAATGGACAGTTCAAATACAGATATGCGAAACTTCTTGACTTAATTTATGGTAAAATGTGTAAATAATACTGACAGGGAATTTTAAGGGTTCGGCAAAAAATAAGTTCGCAATTTCAGGTGTTGAGGCGCTCGGCTGACAAGGCGCGAAAAAGCATGAATATCAAGCATATTCAGAATTTTCGCAACGCAGTCAGGCGGGATGCATCAGCGCAAAGAAATGTAAAGTTATTTTTTGTCGAGCCCTAAAGACGAAGGAAAAATAATCAATAATCAATTGTTAATTATTAACTCAGGGATCGAGGGTCAGAGGATTAGGGGATTAGAGCATTAGCAATTAAGCATTAGCAATTGATTATTATTTATTAACTCAGGATGGTAACTATGAAAGGAATAATACTTGCCGGCGGATCAGGCACAAGGCTCTATCCGATTTCCATGGTTGTCAGCAAACAACTTCTTCCCATTTATGATAAGCCGATGATTTACTATCCTCTTTCGACGCTTTTGCTGGCAGGGATTCGGGAAATCCTTGTGATCTCCACGCCTCAGGATATTCCTCTTTTCAGAAAACTTCTTGGAGACGGATCCCAGTGGGGCGTTTCTTTTTTTTATGCCGAGCAGCCCCATCCTGAAGGTCTGGCACAGGCCTTTATAATCGGACGTGAATTTATGGGCGGCAGCCACGCCTCAGGCGTGGCATTGGTGCTTGGTGATAATATTTTTTACGGCCACGGCTTGACGGAACTTCTAAACAAAGCAGTATCGAGAAAGAAAGGAGCAACTATTTTCGGGTACTGGGTTAAAGACCCGCAGCGCTATGGAGTTGTATCCTTTGATGAATCAGGCAAAGCAATAAGCATAGAGGAAAAACCCAAAAGGCCAAAGTCCAATTATGCGGTAACAGGCCTGTATTTTTATGATAACGAGGTCATTGATATAGCAGCAGGGCTGCAACCTTCTCCAAGAGGTGAGCTTGAAATTACAGATGTCAACATAGAATATCTTAAAAAGGAAAAGCTCAATGTGGAAAAATTCGGCAGAGGAATAGCGTGGCTGGATACAGGAACCCACAAATCCCTTATGCAGGCGTCTAATTATATTGAAACTATTGAAAACAGGCAGGGACTTAAGGTGGCATGCATTGAAGAGATAGTTTATAAAAAGGGCTACATAGATGCGGCCCAGGTGGAAAAACTGGCTCAGCCTCTCCTGCAAAACGGTTACGGCCAATATTTAATAGATATGCTTGAATATTAGGGAGCAAAAGGGGATTAGGCTGAAGGCTGTTAGGCTGTTAGGTCAGACGATTAGAGGATTAGACGATTAGGTTGAAGTAATCCTTAATCCTTTAATCCTTAATATTCAACACCATTAGCAGGTATTACCATGAATATCATAACCACACAACTTGATGGGGTAATTATTATTGAACCGGAGGTATTTACAGATAGCCGCGGTTTTTTTATGGAGATATATAATCAGGATAGATACAAAAAAAGTATAAACCGTATCTTTGTTCAGGACAATCTTTCCTATTCAATGAAGGGCATTTTGAGGGGGCTGCACTTCCAGGTAAAGCGGCCTCAGGCAAAATTTGTACAGGTCATTACAGGTGAAATATTTGACGTGGCCGTTGATATCAGGCCGGGCTCGTCAACATTCGGCAAATGGGCAGGCGTTTATCTGTCGGAAAAAAATAAACGCCAGTTGTTTATACCTGAAGGGTTTGCGCACGGATTTTGCGTAATCAGTGAAACAGCCCATTTTTTATATAAATGTTCAGATTTTTACTTTCAGCATGACGAGGGCGGAATCATCTGGTCGGATCCGGACATAGGCATTGACTGGCCGGTTAAGGACCCGATTGTTTCAGAAAAGGATAAACATCTTCCCCGTCTTTCAGGGATCAGAGATTAGGGGTTTAGTCTGAAGGCTGTTAGTCTGTTAGGTTAGAGGATTAGGGGATTAGTGGATTAACAATTAAGTATTAGCAATTGATTATTAATTATTAACTATGGCAAAAAGGCGATGATATTCAGGAGAGACTTATTGATTTTGCAGTGAGCATTATCCAGTTTACCGCAAAATTGCCGAAAGATTCAGCCGGAAAACATATAGCTGGTCAATTATTACGAAGCGGAACTTCTCCGGCGCCTAATTAGTGTCTGAACGAAAACTAACCAAAAGCTGTTATTTCGATTCTGTCAGAGCCCTTTGGCGGACTGCCTGGTTCCCATGCTCCAGCGTGGGAACCCATATGGTATGCGTTCCCACGCTGGAGC
>JAYENE010000030.1:0-5997 GCA_034721935.1 Thermodesulfobacteriota bacterium | reverse complement strand
AAAATGGAAATTCCTATACTATGAACTTAGCGCCCTTCGGGCGGGCTTAAAAGATGAACGTCCAACATCGAACGTCCAACATCGAATTTTGAATAAGGTATTCTGCCAATTTATAAACTGACAGAGCGAAGCGATTTCATTATTCGATGTTCAACGTTGGATGTTCGATGTTCGATGTTCAAAAAAACTCAGCTATATCCTATGGTACCGAATTCATTAGGCATAAAATGGAAATTCCTATACTATAAATTTAAATAACGATAGGTAAGTTGGTGCCTTAGTGCCTTTGTGGCTGAACTATTACCTTCTTTTCAACAAACAGGACATCTGTCACTGCAAGCATGGCAAAGCAGGTGCAGGCGATCACAAAAATAGAGGCTTGCAGCGCTTCTTCCGCACCCCTGACAAACAAGCGGATCTACGGATTTGGTAACCGGATTATAAATCAAAGAAAGATTCTTCCTTTTTCTGCCAATGGATGCTTTATAGAGAATCTTGATTGCCGGTGTGCTGATCAACATGGCGCTGCAGGGTTCTATCGTTACCTTGATGCTGTATTTCTTAAAGAGGTCATCCTTTTTTCTTCCCAGCTCATCGGGGAGGAGGGCAATCTTTTCTTTCCTGTCCTTGATCAGTTGATCTGAGAGACCGGGCCGTTCAAGGCTTTTTTCCATCTCCTCTTTTAGGCCGGCATAATATTCTTCGAGATTTGCCACATCTCGTCTGAATCTCCTGGTCATGCTTTCCTGGAAAGGACCTATATCATCTGCAATACTCTCTTTTGTTTGTTTCCTTACCCATTCCATGATTTTTTTGATCTGTTTGTCTCCCCATACAGCAGTTTTCCCCCCTGTTTTATAATCCCTAATTGCTGAGGAAAGCATATTGGCCATATGCGGCACAAAGGCGCCTGTCTCAAGATTAAATATCAGACTTACAAGACCCTCTTTTTGTTCATCACTCTGGGCTATATAACGGCATGTCAGAAAAATGTATTCTGTTTTGATTTTTGCCGTGCTTTCCACCTTTCCCACCGCTCCGAAAAAGGAAAACTGTTCGTTTATCAGCTTCTCGAAACCAGCGCTTTTGAGGTAGTCAAACTTGAGCTGACAGGCCAGTAAGGGGACCTCGGCACATGCTGCATTCACAATTTTCTCAAGCAGGTGTGAACCGTAATTTATGGAATATGCAGACCCGGACTCGGGAGCAGTGTCTGGAGTATCCGGGCCAAAGCCCTTGTTGATGTGAATATATTCGGGTGTCTCAAACAATCCGGACAGATTGTCAGGCAGGAGCGCCTCGAATCCTTTGCTATTCTCCTCTAATACCGCTCCATGCGTTTCAAGGAATTGATATACAAAGTGTTCCAGTTCTTGACCTGGCTTAAAGCTCATAGTTTTCCCCAAATAGTTTTTCATCCAGTTCTTTGGTCTTTTTATAAAGAGTTTTGGATCTCTTCAGTCTGTTAGCCAGTTGATCAAAGGACTTTTCCCTTTCTTTTTCAGAGGATGAATTGACCCAGATGTCATAGACCATGTCAGAAAACTCCTGCTCACCCTTGACTCTTCCCATAATCATATCGATTTCACCAATCACCATTTCAAACATATTGATCTTCTTATCCAGCACCTCAAGAATATAGTCCTCCACACTGCCTGTGGCGCACAGGTTGTAAATCATCACCTCTTTTTCCTGCCCGATGCGGTGGATGCGTCCGATCCGCTGTTCGATTTTCATTGGATTCCATGGGAGATCATAGTTGACCATCTGATGGCAAAACTGGAGATTGCGGCCCTCGCCTCCGATCTCCGTGGTTACGAGAATCTCCTTGTCTTCCATGAAACTCTTAATCTGCTCATCCTTCTTCCGGTTGTTCATGCTACCGTGGAAAAGTGCATGAGGAATCCCCTGCCACGACAGGAAATCAGATATATGATCCAGGGTGCCAAGGTACTTGACAAAGATGATCTTTTTCTCTGGAGACGACTTTATGAGTTTAAGCAGAAGCCTGTTTTTGCGGGTATGATCCAATGAGCGGCACAGATTGTTGATAGCCCGAATCTCCTTTTCCTGTTCAAGCAAAAGGTCTTTTTTAGCAAGAACGCGGGAAAGAGTGAGACTTACCGCACGAGGAGAAGAACCCGCCTCTTCTAATAGATTCTTAAGCAACAATTTATGGCCTGTGCCGTTTGTCTTGTTGATATTCTGCGCCAGGGCCGAGATTCTTTCGTAGAGTTCATTTTCGTGTTTATCGGAATCGACCTTGATGGTCTGAGCGAATCGGGGAGGTATGTCAAGCCTGGCCAGGGCCCTGGTATTTCGGATCATGACCTGGCCAAGAAGTTCTTTGAGCTTGCCGCGGTTTTGGGGGTCTGTGGGATCCCCGCGCGTCATAAACTCTTTACGAAACGCCGAAGCTGTTTTCAACTGGCCCGGTTTCAAAAGGGTAACGAGATTATAGAGTTCCATCAGGTTGTTTTCCACAGGGGTAGCCGTAAGGAGGAGCAAAAATCTCTTTTTCAGGACGTTGACAAGTTTCCAGTTAAGTGTATTGCGATTTTTGAGGTGGTGTGCTTCATCCACAATGACCATGTCATACTCTCTTTCAGTCACCACCGGAAAGTTATTCTTTGATTTTGCAAGGTTGATGGATGCCAGGACAAAGGGCTCTTTCCAGAAAGAATCCCCTTTCGTGCGATAATTCAGGTCATCTGTGGAAGGAATATCGAGCCCGAATTTTGTTTTCAATTCTCCCTGCCACTGGCTCACAAGAGGAGTTGGTGTAAGAATCAAAGCGCTCTTTACCATTCCCCGCTGAACATATTCCTTGAATACAATCAATGCCTCGATGGTCTTCCCAAGACCCACCTCATCCGACAGCAGCGCACGGCCGCGAAAACTCTTCAGCACCTTTCTGGCTGTCTCCTCCTGATACCATAATGAGCGAACATCGTTAAGGTTATTGAAACAGATAAAATTATCGAAAGACTCTTTAAAGCGTATCCGATAGCCTTCAAGAGTAAGTTCATAACGTTCCAAAGAGGTAAATTGCCCGTGGGCCAGAGCTTGTTTAAAGGCCGGTGAATCGAGCTTGATCGATACCGGTATTTCCGAGAGCGAGACCGGGTTTGTGCAGAGTTTTGGAGTATCCTCTTTTTTGGGAGGGTCTGTTGCCTTGGCTGTTTCTGGAGCGGGTGGCAACGCCTTCCCGTCACCTCCCTGCTTGTGCCCTGTCCGCCTCGCTTCACCTACACTATTCTGCTTGTTTTTCAATCGAAGCTTGCAATACTCCTGGATTTGAATAATATCCGCCCGGATCGTCCTTTTATTACGGATCTTCATTTTGGAGATAAGAGGCAGGGTTTCTTCCGCTATACTTAACGCGTGTTCGTATCTTCCATCCTTTTCCAAAAGAATGCATAAACCCGGCATCTGTTCATTCTTTATGAATCCGTTATCGTGGAGCCCAAGAAGCGCTTTAAGCTCCACATCTGTCCTGCCCACACGATATCCGAGATACCCCATTTCATGGAGTATTTCTTTGTTTTTCGGGTCTGACTGCAGAGCCTTTTCAACACAAAGCATGGCCTCCTCCAACTGCCCCTGGTCTTTAAGCCATAGAGATTCATTAAACAGAAAGTCGGCCTTTTCCTTCTGAGAAGCCAGGGACATCCTGACTCGTCGTTGTTTCTGTTTTGCTTTCCTTTTCGCCTTTCTCTTGTCTAGTTTTGTCTTAGCCATTTCAGTGTTTACGCCTCCGGTAGAAACCTTTGTGGCCTGCCTGGAATGCAACCGCTATTCCTCAAAAAACGCAATCTATAACCTTCCGGGGTATAATTGAAGATTCGCTAAAGGTTACAAAGGCTCTCTCATTTTTTCAAGCCTTTTTTCCAACCCAAATCCTCAAATATTCAAACTGTCATGTCGAATATTCTGGACCAATTGCATGATTTCGTAATATCTTTCTTTAAATTTTAATACAATAGAGTTTCACCTATTAAATTTGATGAACTCGTAAAAAGTCGTCACTCCGGTAAAAACTGGAGTCCAGATGGTCTGCAACTGCTTGAAAAGACTGGATAGCGCTAAAACTTCACTACGTGCCCGGCTTTCGCCGGAATGACGGTAAGGGGTATGTTGGACTTTTTACGAAGCTGTCAAATTTAACCTTCTCAAATAAAAAAGCCACGAAAGCCCGCCTGTTTTTACAGGATCTATAGCCTTCGTGGCCCTTATTCTTTATTTTAACCTTTAACCTAAGTTGAGCGATTTTTTGCGAAGATATGTGCTGAGATCTTGATGCATAAGGATTTGGAAAAACCGCAGGCATACCCATGGATATGTCGAGGATTTTTGCGAAGCCTTTATGCGCAAGAAATCGGCGCAGATCGAGTAAAAAACCGCTCGATTTAGGTTTAGATATATTTACAGATGCTTATTCATACCAGCAGCGCATATATCACCAGTAAAAGCGCCGCGGCAAGGCTGCCGATATATACGATCCATCCGATTCTGTCCAACTTGTCGATTGTTTCCATCATGCACGGTCTCCTTTTATCGCAAGGTCAATTTCAGCCCTCAACCTGGTTTTCAAGCTGTTTTGCTGTTTTGTGTCTTTGGCTCTCATGATACCTCCTTATGTCCGGTTTTCATGCTTTAACAAGTGCCAGGCCTCCTTAAACCGTGCGTACTTGCTTTCACCAGGCACCGCTTCAGGTAAAAGGTAAACTCCGTATTTTGGCATGACATGCCGCGGAATAACATAATGAATGCTTTCTCCGTTGTTTTTGCAAAGGCAAATGATAAAGTCAACATCCGCTGGGCTGGCGCCGGTTGTGATGTGGAAATATTGCTTCTTTCCGAGCGTGACAGTCGTTAAGGCATGCCTGACAAGAAGCTTGTAACCATTTGTCAAAATTTCATACGAGTGTTTCCGAATCCTGAGATGTAGAGTCAAGCCCAGAGACTTCATTTTTTCTTTGATCCTTAGCAACAGCTCGAGCTGTTTAGGCTTCTTCCTGTTAGCAAGGATTTTACGCTTTCTTAGCTGTAGCTTGTTTTGGAAGGCTTCAGTATAGGGATATCCGTAGATCTTTTTATATACCTGCCGGGCGTATTCCCTTGAAAACCCAAAATGTCTGGCCACATCGACCAGGCTGTTGTCCGGATTCTCTATGATTTTTATTAATCTCTCCACAGCGCCAGCGCCGTAAGTGCGTTCAAACCGCCTTGAAAATTTGGGGGCCTTCTTCATCCCAAAGGTTTTTCTCAACTTTCCGATGAACGGCCCATCTACATTTAAAATGCCGGCAAGTTCATGATCGTAAAGATTTTCCTTTTCTACTTTTTGTTTGATAAATTCATATAATCCCATGTTAAATTGCTCTTTTACGTGAGCTTCCAGTTGTATTGTTGTCATCTTAAACCTCACATTTTTCAGTTGGCTAATAACCAAATACTCAACGACTCCACCACGATATCTCTCCTTTTCAAACAAAAAAAGGCATGATAGAAACTAATCTTTTGCTGTTTCCAATCATGCCTTCACTTTTTCCGCCTCTGCGAAAACCGTAAGACATTCTTTTATTAATATTTAGATACTCCAAATTATGTTAGCTATCTCTAACTCAACGCAAACATTTTGTCAATCTTTTTTTTCAATTTAATCAAAAATAATAGTCACCGCCCGCTTTGCTCAACACGCAGGGGACGTAGATTTTGGATTGAGACCCTTGAATTTTGTCATTTCGAGGAGTGTCAGCGACGAGAAATCTTAATGGTTCAAGTCTGTTAAGATTTCTCCCTCACGCGGCGCACCTGCTGCGACGTGTCGCTATCACGGCGAGAGCGCCCCTGCCGCGACGGGCGCGAGCACGGCGGGTGCGCTGCACGTTGGTCGAAATGACAGATAACGGTAGTTATGCAAAGCTCTCGGATTGTGGATCGAAGATTGTGGAGCCTTGACGCGCAAGAGATCATTGCAGATCGAGCGAAAAA
>JAYENE010000029.1:0-6008 GCA_034721935.1 Thermodesulfobacteriota bacterium | reverse complement strand
TAGCCTGCCTTTTCCAGGGTAAAGCCAAACTCATCGAAGAAAATTGCCAGTCCTTTGAATCGCTTCTTGAAGGCAGAACTTTTGACCAACTTTTTTATAATGGGAATCAAATTACCAGACTGAGCCTGAAACTCAACTCCTCCCATCATTTCCTTGAAGACAGTACGGAAGTTCTCAAGCACATTTGAGTCGTAGTCTTTTAGCCCGGCGCGAAGCTGATCCACGGTGAGGCCAGGTGCAACCGATTCAAGCGCTTTGCTAAAGTCCTGATAGAAATTGCGGATACCGCCCTTGTCGCCCTTTTTCTCCCATTCGACAAGTTGACGTTCTGCTTCGTCAAACTCCGTTTCCACTTCGGCGCTCAGGCCCTTGGCCTTGCAGGCTTCGAAGACAGCTTTCATCACCACATCTTCAAAATGCCTGCCAGAGTGGTAGTCGCAGATGGCTACCAAATACTGACCGTCTTTGCGGATGTTCTTAAAAAGCTTTGCCTTTTCAGAATCAAGCTTCCCGTAGTTTTCATAAAATCCACTGATTCCCGGATCTCCGCTGGACAGGCTCAGCACGTTTGCCGTCATCAGGCACAAATGCGATTTGCCTGTCCCATAAGAGCCGCTAAGCAGATAGAACTTCTTGTCGTTGGGCTGATAGAGCCCTCGACAAATACGTTCAAATGCCACACGGTGAGCCTTTGTTGGCCGGTACATGGCCATCCGGTCCGCATTTTCCTGAGCCTCTTCAAATGCGCTTTTTAATTCGACGAAATTCGCGTAGCCGGTTTTAAGCATTACCACATCTGCGATTCTACTCATTGTTTTGTCCTCACGTTTTGATAAATCCTGGCACCTGTCCTGGCTTCCAAATGTCCGGATATGTCCGGATCGCATGTTTCGCGCATCGAAAGAGACACGCAAAAATCTCGTAACTACCTGTAAATATAGGAGTTATTCCTGTCTCTAAAATCCCTGATTACGAACGAAGCCGTGTCCATGTATGTCCGGATATGTCCTGATGTCCGGTTCAAGTTTTCATCTCGGTCCGTTCGTAAACTGTTTTCGGACCCGAACCATGGCGGTCCAGCAGACGATGGTCCTCCAGCATAGACAAGTCGCGCCGCGCCGTCCTGTCTGTTACCCCCTTAGCGAATTTCGCCATATACTCTTGTCTGGTGATCGTATCCCCAGGGTTAAGATGCTGCAACAATTTCTCCTGGCGTTCATTCAACTCCAGGGGCTGGGTTCCGTAACGATCCGCTGCAAAGAAAGTCAACCGGACACCACTTGCGCCACTTTTCCATTCCGGTAGCCGCATCCCGTACTCTCGGCATTCCTGTACAATCGTGAAGGTACCCCTTCCGACCCGCTCCATGAGTTCATACAAGTAGAACACATGGCTGATATCCGGATTCACCAGGATGGAATCATGGGTTTCGCGACGCAAACTCTCAGCCGAAATGCCTTTGGGCAAACGTCCGGAATTCCGAATCTCAATTCGATCGGGATAGACACTCGCAGTGACCCCACCGGAGAAAGAGGCGTAATCACGGTGGGCAAAAGCGTTCACCAACCCTTCGCGAAGTGAATTCCATGGATATTGAGGGCGAGTAGTTCTGGTAAGGGAGCCAGATTCAAAATCGGATGAAATCGACACATGCCTCTGGAAGAAAGTCATAACCATATTCAATAGTGTAAGTACCGGGCCTTCAAAGAGTTGTTCATCAATGAATCGGTTTCCCTTGTCCGATTCATAACAGACTGCACGTACCCTGGTTTGTGGGTGTCGAATAGCGACTTGGTGACCGAACAAAACGTCTGCGGCATTCGTAAACTGTCCGAACCGGGTCAGACCCAGTTTGTTCAACACCGCTTCCGGATCATCAGGTGATGCAAACCGGTATCCGCGCTTATCCTGCGCGCGTTGCACGACCTTGCCGATCAAATCCACATCCAAGTTTTCAATGCTAAAATCAGAAGATGCCCTTCTTTCCCAGCGTTCGGGCTGGCTTGCCCGTTTTTCAACCATGAGGCGCATAGTCTCCGCATCTGCAATTGAAGAATCAGTCCGTACGCGAGTATAAACCGTTCCTTGGAACACGTAGGGTCTGTCTTCTCCCTGTGGGACATCCACCACCAGCACCTTTCCGTCCCCCACTGGATCAATTGACACGGTATAGATGTTCTGCGGCGTGATCTCCTTATGAAGGTACTTGCGTATATCCTGGGCATCCTGCTGGGAAATACCCGGATCCAAGGTCTCCGTTCCTACCAGCACACTTCCCCCACGGGTATTCAGCATGGCAGCCACATTTCGCCCGATTGTCTCCAGGTCCTGAGCCGATTTGACAAACGCAACCCGGATTGATTCTCCTTCTTCCAGCATCTTATGAGTAAGATTGCGTGTCGTCATAGCTTGCCTCCTTGAATACCTCGTTTAACCCGGGCAGGCGTCAAAAAGTGCTCTTTCAGGAATTGTTCCACCTCCGAGTACCGGCTGAATTGGGCCGTCGCAAACAGCGTTGCATCCTGGGGCGTGCTGAACTTCTGCACCCAGTTTCCCTTGCGATCCTTGTGAACGCTGATGTCGTGTCGAATCGCCGCGTCGTACATGTCTATGACGCGAAAATCATCCAGAACCGTCTTCTCCCGATTGCGCAGCTTCTTAAAATCCGCCTCTGTCTTATATCCGAGCTTCTTGAGCAATTCCCCTCGGTCCTCGGTTTTTCTACATCCCAACTTCCTGAACAGTGACCGTGCAAAGGGTATAAACGCATGCGCCAAGATCCAGCGCGGCCGGTTCTTCTCGATGGCTTTCAACACTTCCTGGTGCGTGATGCCAAGTTCACCATCCGCCACGCCACTGCCGTACTGCGGAGTGATAATGGCCAGGAACAGATCGCAACGCTCAACCGCAAGCAGGCAGCTTTCGAACGCGGTTTTATCAGGATAGATCGGTACAGTCCCTTTGTGGGACATCCATACCTCATAGCCAAATCCGTTGAGCAATGCATAGACTTGGTCAAGCAGTTCCTCGATGCCGTAAACGGTGGAGGACACCATGATCGACAGCCGTTTCTTCTCCATTCCCCTTTTTGGTTTTTTATTCATCATTCATCCTTCAGCATTCATAATTTTCCCTATTCTATCGTATTCCTCCAGGCATTTGCGTTTGGACATGAACTCACCGAAGGCCTTTCTCTCTTTCTTTTTGAGCACCGGAAAGGTGTCAAGAATGTAGGCGAAGTCATCCCGCGAAAGACCGTAGAGATGGGCCACGTAGGCGTCGATCTCGGCACGGAGCTGGGCTCTATCACCGGTGTCCCGCCGGTCGGAAAGCCTATCGTGTACGCCGCAGTGCGGGCCCCATTCTGGAGTAAGCTTGCTGGCTTCGTCCCGCAGACAGCGGCGGATCTCTTGCTCATGAGCCGGACCGTAATTGTCGATGGACGCATTGTTGTTATACCAGAATTCTGGGTTATTCCATTGCTGTGAGTAGCAATCATTCCAGATTGTAGAGAAGACCGAAGACGTACATATCAGGCGACTCCCCATCGCTAAGATCAAGTCGAATATATTCGGTGCATTGTTGTCCTTTATTTCTTTCAATATGGGTAATTGTGCGGTGATGAATTTGTTTAAATTTGTCGTGACCTTCTTTCGAAGAATCCAATCTATCACGAAAGATCCTGCGACAACGGCAACCTTAATCGCAACAAATGAGGGAAGAGGGCATGCATCAACAGAATTACCTGTAGGGAAGCTCGCTGGAATGATTGCAGGGACCAATGTCCGCTCGTTTGTGTTTGAAGCTACTGATCTGTATACCACTCTGACATGTTGAGTTGTTAGCTTTATCTTTGTGTTAGACTGAAGCATCCATCTTGTTGGTGCAGCGAACTCATTAGTCAATATCCAAATTTGCTTTCCCTCCCACAACGGAGTTACATCGGCCATTGAACACTCTTCTTCAGTCAAAAACAATTCAGTATCGTGCGTAATGTTGAACTCGTCTTGAAAGGCTGACTGCCAATTAGCTTTGAGGTAGTTTCCAAGAAGCGGATTATCTTGATATATCGTTGCTGCAATGTTTATCTCCCTCTGGTTGTCAAATTCCATTATGCTTAAAGTGTCGGGGGATAATTTCCTGACCTGTTCAAATGTCAATTGCAAAGCACTTGCGTCGATAATGGGTAGGCGCTCAGGGTCGTGTTCCATAAAAGTGCATTTGAACCTATCCAATTTTCCGCCTTTTCGCGTGCCGAACAAGACGAATTTAAACATTCGATGAATATTGAAAACAGCTCGACGGTTCTCAAAACAATAAAGAAATTCCACTTCACTATTATTGAAAAATAGCTTTCGCAGGGGTTGGCAGCCCTGGTCTGTGTAAATGCCGCTGGGCACCACAATGCCCATACGGCCACCACTACAAAGTACAGTGAAAAACTTTTCCAGGAAGAGCTTATAAGTATTGATGTGTATTTTCCCAATGGATGCGTAATTAATGGGCTCCTTGAAATATGTGATTTGCTGGGCGAATCTGTTTCCGTAATCTTCCCATTTTTTTGCAATAGCAGGATTGTCTTTCATTAGCACCTTAGCGACTCGCTTGGCCTGCTGCTTTTTGTAAGAGCGAAACTTTGGATTGTAGTCTAAGAAAAATTCCTGCGAGTTGGGTAAGACGGTGTCCCACGGCGGATTGCCGATAGTCGCAGAGAACCCGCCCACCGCATCCGGACCGAAAACATCTGGAAACTCCAGCGGCCAGTGGTAAAAGTGGTGCCTGTCGCGATATGCCTCTACCGATTCCAGAATCTCCTGAAGGGCAGGATTCAGGGTGTCTGCAACAGATATTCCCTTTGCAAGACGCTCGAAAATTTCCTTGTAATCGCCGACTGAAATATCAGTGTCCATCAAGTAAGCCGTGAACAGGTCGGTCAGGGGGCGCAAATTGGATGTGGCCTCCAAGGCTTCATCAAAGACGGCTTTCTGACTGTCCGTGTCGTCCTCATGAATCTGAGTGATGGACGTAATACCTTGGGCCGCCTCAGCCAAGACAGACGAGAGATCGTTATAATCAAAAAGCAGCCTTTGCGGGTCTTTCTTTTTCTTGCTCTCTTTCCTGCGCTCTGGAATGGATGCGAGTTGATCGAGTGATCGAATGCCGATCAGGCTGTTCCCACAGCGAACATGGTGATCAAGAAAGGTCAGCTTATGTTCGATGGCAAAGCAGTTGAGCCAGAGCGAGAGCTTGGCCAGGTTTACGGCCAGCGGGTTGAGATCAACGCCGTAGATGCAGTGGCGGGTAATACGCCGCCGCCAGTCGTTGGGACGGCTGGTAACAGAAACCGTCATTCCCTCGACATGGGGCACTTCCTCAAGCAGGGCGACGACTATCCCGGCCATCTGGTTAGCCGCATCCACCAGGAAATGACCGCTCCCCATGGCCGGATCGCAGACCTTGAAGTTTAGAACCTCCTCTTCGACAAAACGCTCGACCAGCGCCGCAGCCGATTGGGCCGCTCCACGACGGGTGCCGGTATCGTGTCCGTTGCCGGCCTGTTCCAGGAACTCGTTGAATCGCTGTCGGTAATTCTGCTCAAAGGTTTGGTAAAGCGGCTGGACGATGGTCTTTTCGTTGAGAAAGCGAACCAGTGATTCCGGAGTGTAATAGGAACCGGTCTGCTTGCGCTCCAGCGCGGATTCGCCGAAATAGACCTCTCCCTTTTTGATCAGCGTGTCGCCTGCCTTTTTCGATGTCTGAGAGGCCAACAGCATTGCCACGCCTTTCTTGGTACGGCGACGGATGCGGTCGGCGCCGGCAAGCTGAACCGTGTATTCCAGGATGTTTTCGTAAAGCTCCCCGAGATGTCTGACTTCCAGGTCTTCATATGGAATAGGATATTCTTCTTCCGGGTCGTTATCATAAGGCTCGACGAATGCAAGCAGGTACAGCGCGCGGGAGAGAAAATCGTTGCGCAGTTGATGTTGGCCCAGGAACTGCTCTTCTTC
>JAYENE010000028.1:0-6011 GCA_034721935.1 Thermodesulfobacteriota bacterium | reverse complement strand
CTTTTTATAAAAGGATTGCTCTAAGTTATTTCTTTACGCTCACTTATGTGCGAGTTTCAGCCGTTCTTAAATTTAATTGTCCGCTGCCTCAGGTTGACCAGATAATGAGTTTGTAAATTTCTGATTACCAGTTTGTTAAAATTGGAATGATATCCCACAGCATCATCATTTATCGGGCGGGATAAACCCGCCCCTACGGGTTACGCGCATCAAATTTCGTAGGGGCGGGTTTATCCCGCCCGAATAGAGTTTATGTTTTCGGCTTTAACAAATTGGTAATGCTCCCTCTTGATTCCTCCTGTCAAAGTTCTACCCAACGATGCTTTTACACAATTCATCAATCGTACCGGAATTCGCTGATATCCAATAGATATCTTTACTGATTCTGAATATATAATGCTTCTGCCCCATACCTTGGAATGAATAGATTTTTACCCCGTTCAGCTCTATCACCTCATAATTGCTGAACGGCGATCTTTTACTCGCTCTCATCCTCTCTATCATACTCTCGGTCTGCTGTATAGCATCATCTGTGCAGTCTGATTCAGAGACCCATACAATTGCTTTTTCTCCTTTTCCCTGATAAATGGCGATCATGCCCCGTGCCACATTTATTTTCTTGCCATGGAGTTTATTGATGGCAACCAAGGCGTCTTTCCCTGTAATCACCTGGACAAGCTTGAGACCTCTGATCTCTTCTTGAAAAACAGGTGAAGAGCTCTGGTTGCAACCCAGAAGAAAGAAAGAAAAAACAATAAGAACAATACTCATTCTCATACCGTGTAACATAGCTAAATTCCTCCCTATTCGTTCTATTTTATAGCCTCCTGAAAAAGGCTTTATGCTGTATTTGATATCAAGGTAATCCAGGATTTTAAATAACATATCTCCGGATAGGAATCAAATTTAAGAATTTGCGGTGATGATTGACAAAACGATAATAGAGGTTATCATATAATTATTTCAGAAAGTTCGTAAAGAAACAAACGATATTTGTAAGCGTTCACGGGTTTAAAGGTTCAAGGTTCGGTTTAAAGGTTCAAGGTTCAGAGGTTCAAGGTTCTGGGTTAAGGTAACCCTGAACGGTGAACCATGAACTTATGAACGCTTGCAGAAATAGGCGCTACCTTTAATATTTGCCCGTCGAAAGTTCGACATAAGCCATGCTCAATTATTGTTTGTAAATCGTAGGGTGCGTTTTACGCACCAAAAACAT
Organism: Thermodesulfobacteriota bacterium; assembly: GCA_034721935.1. Lineage (GTDB taxonomy): Bacteria > Desulfobacterota > Desulfobacteria > Desulfobacterales > ETH-SRB1 > Desulfaltia. Next base: position 4,795 of record JAYENE010000028.1, on the reverse strand, counting down.
TCCATTTTGCCCATCAAGTATTTTATCATTCGTTCATTCAGATGATATGTATGCCGTTGATGGTGCATAGAATGCACCCTACCTGGCTTCAAATTTCATGCCACCGTTTTTTAAGGAACGCTTAAAACATGTCTAAATTTTTTGATTTTTTCAAAAAAAGCCGAATCAGCAACCGCATATCTCCGAATGACAGTATTGCTTATCAAAGGTATTCGTCTTTTAAAAGGCTTCTATCTGCAAACAATCGCTCCCTGGAAATAATTGCTGACCTTGAAAATATTATCTATCAGGACAAGCCGATTACTTTTCCGTATGCGCAGAGAAAGTCGAAGGAATTGATCAGTGAAGTCTTTACAATTGTGGAAAGCCTCAAATCTCTAACCAGCGCCAAATACCTGGAACTTTTTGATGCGGCCGGCAGGATTAGCGATATAATTGTTGCCGAACTTAAAAAGAAAAAGAAACTTGATGAAACAAGTCTTGTTCTTGAACTCGAAAGGCTAAGTAAAGGAAATGAAAACGACGTTGGCGGCAAGGCTGCTAATCTCGCTGAAGTTTACAACCGTGCGCACCTGCCTGTTCCCCTCGGTTTTGCCATTACTGCTTATGCATGCCGGCAGTTTTTAGAATACAATAACCTGACTGAACTGATTGACAATAAACTGGAACCGCTGGACGTAAACGATACCGAGCAGCTTATTGCAATCAGTGAAGAGATTCGGTTTCAGATTATGAAGGCTAAACTTCCCGATGAACTGGAACAAGCCATCCTGCAAGCCGCCTGTAATTTAAAAGAAAAAATCGGTCAGAATTTCTGCCTGTCTGTCAGAAGCAGCGCTACGAGCGAAGACTCTGAAGCCAGCTTTGCAGGCCAGCACGCGACAGTTCTTAATGTCCGGGAAGAAAATCTGATTCAGGCTTATATGGAAGTTGTGTCCAGCACCTTTAGTCCGAGAGCGATATTTTATCGTCGCAAGAGGGGTTATCGCGATGAGGATGTTATCATGAGCGTGGCTTGCATTATGATGATTGATGCTAAGGTCAGCGGAGTCATCTATACGGTCGATCCCAATGATAGCCGTAATTTCGTTATTATGATCAGTTCCGTGTGGGGACTGGCGATTGGCGCAGTTGAGGGGTCAACCACTACAGACTTTTATCGTATTAATAAGGAAAACAGAGAAGTTGAGAGTGCGGAAATTGTCACCAAAAAAACACAGCTAAAACCGGACAGCATGTCCGGTATCAAGAAAGAACCGGTTGCTGAAGAATTAAAAGATAAATCGAGTCTCAACTCGTCACAAATTGACTTGCTGGTCGATTATGCTTTGAGACTTGAAAAACATTACGGCTATGCACTTGATATTGAATGGGCAATTGATCAGAATGACAAATTATTTATCCTTCAAGCACGTCCTTTGAAACGCTCACAAAAATCCAGCTCTCTAATAATTGCGGCTAAAGCAGAAAAAAAGCAGGAATTGTCCATTGCCGATCATCCCATCCTGCTGAAGGGCGGCGCTTCTGCTTCAGAAGGGACAGCAGCAGGATTGGCGTATGTTATCGAGTCAGACCATACTTTTCACCATATACCTGAAGGCGCCATTGTTATCGTACGGCAAACATCTCCAAGATATGTTCCTCTAATGAGCCGAGTTCGGGCAATTGTCACCGATGTGGGCAGTATCGCCGGGCATATGTCATGTGTTGCACGCGAATTCCATATTCCTACTCTGGTAGGCGCCGGGACTGCCACAGAGACCATCCCGGCCGGTGAAGAAATAACAGTAGATGCCACCAACAGGATTGTATATAAAGGACGTGTTGAACAACTTCTCAGCGAAAAGCCGGCTATCAATAATCCCATGAAAGGAGGCCCGGTTTACAAGATCGTCCGGTCGATTTTAAAAAGGATAGCTCCTCTAAATCTTATCGATCCTAAAAAAGAAAACTTCAAGCCGGATGCTTGCAAAACCATTCATGACATTATCCGTTTTGCACATGAAATGGCGATGCAGGCAATGTTTCAGATTGGCGATGATTTTGAATCTGAAAAAAGAATTGCCATTCCTTTGCGTGTCTATCTCCCCTTCAATATTTACGCTGTTGATCTGGGCGGTGGTCTTGCAGCCGAACACGACGCCAAATATGCCACAATCGAGGACGTAACCTCTGTGCCTTTCAATGCTTTACTAAAAGGAATGAAACACAAAAACGTGGATTGGACACATGATGTAGGAGTAAGTTTTCACGGTTTTGTTTCGATTGTTGCGGAATCTGTTTTTCGTGATCCAATGAAGGAAGGTCGCATGGGAGGACCAAATTATGCTGTTATTGCAAAAAGTTACCTGAACTTCAACTCACGTCTTGGCTACCATTTTGCTACAATCGATACTTTTTGCGGCCCGGTACTTAATGACAATTACATAGTTTTTTCTTTCAAAGGAGGGGCGGCTGATATTGGCCGCCGGACCAGGCGTGCTCTGTTGATTGCCTTAATACTAAAAGGACTCGGCTTTAAGGTGGAGCAAACAGGCGACATGGTAAGAGGAGAAATAAAAAAGTATGATCAGAAAACTATCAGGGAAAAATTAGATATGCTGGGACGACTACTTGGATCAGTACGACTTCTGGACATGGTTCTTTCAGATGATCGCGTTGTGGAATGGTATGTTGCTCAATTTTTTAAAGGCAACTACACATTTCAGGTTGACCGCGTTTAATTCCAGCCTGTCTGAAAAACCGTCAATAAAGCGCTATCCTTTTCAGCGCCTTAATCTGATCACGAAGCTGGCCTGCCCTTTCAAACTCAAGCTCTTTTGCGGCCTGAGCCATTTCTTCTTCAAGGGATTTAAGAGAAGACTTACGGGACGTTCGGACTTACGGGACGTTCGTGCAGAACGTTCACAACTCCAAAACAATGTCATCGATATCCGGTTTTACCCCTGTTGACAGCATTCGTGTCACGTAAGAATTTGTCACTCCAAGATATCTGGCCACATCAGCGCCGGAATAGCCAAGTTCTCCGACTCCGATCCACGACATTGCTCGCCTGGCTTGCACTACTATGTTTCTTCGACCGCCAGACCGAAGTTCCCTAACAGAAACATCGTACTTCTCACACACTTTCTCAGCAAGTTCTTTGATATCTATCCGCTGCCCTGACAGCCTTAAATTCTTTTTAACAAGATCATCAAGTCCAGTGATAATCTGATTGACAAAATCACCATCACCGAGTATCCGCTGGTCAGTCGCTTCTCTTTCACCCCGCCTTCGACTCGCAAGAACCTCTGACCAGCCTCCCATGCTCCGGATTAATCCACCGCCAACCAATTCCGGCCTGTGGCCCTGATCAATACCCTTTTTAACATAGTGCAGGTAATTTCTGCGAGAATTGCCGGAACTTCCGAAAAAAGATAGCACATACCCGGTATTCTGCCATGGTCTCTTAATTTTGCCCATAAGCGCCGAATGGCCAGACCATGGACTTTGGTTTAACTCTTTAATGTCCTTGACCAGACCCGCTCTTAACAGATTCAGGTGAATATAACGAACCAGCTCTTTTAGATAAGCATCTTCCTGGCAAACAATGGAATTGTAGCGATTTTGAAACAGGTGACCGTGTCTGCGGTGACGCTTGTTAAAATCTTGCTAATCTTGGCATATTCTATAATTTTCATATTGCAGAAAAAGAGTCAAGCACTTTCTGCACGAACGTCCCGTAAAACTGGGAAACTGTAAAGCCTCGTGACAAATCGCTATTTGCCGGATTTGCCAATCCTGGCAATTTCGGCAAATGATCAGATAAAGTTGATCGGGGAATACCCAATCTCTTTGCAATCCTCTCCTGGGGGATTCCAAGCTGCCTCATGCGAAATATCTTAAGGGTTCGGCAAAAAAAAATTCGCAATTTCAGGTGTTGAGGCGCTCGGCTGACAAGGCGCGAAAAAGCATGAATATCAAGCATATTCAGAATTTTCGCAACGCAGTCAGGCGGGATGCATCGGCGCAAAGAAATGTGAAGTTATTTTTTACCGAGCCCTAAGATCAAGCTCTAACTGTATTACCGCTCTAAGATCAGCAATATAGGAGTCTACTGCCTGTCTTGATCGACCAATGGCCTTCCCAATATCAGAAGATGTTAATCCGGGATTATTCTGAAAAGCTTGTCTGGCAGTGTGTTTTGTCTCCTCTTTATAAGCGCTCCATCTATGGACACCATCTAATATTCGATACTTTCCTTTTCTTTCCGGATGCCTTTGAATCTCGATCGGATCAAAATTAAAACCATCCCTCATATTTTCGGCAAAAATACCTACGCGTCTTTGATCAATCTTATCCCTTGGGTAGATTGATTCATCCAGAATGATATCCGAGATGGGAATCTGTTTTTTTGCCTCACTCATGATTTTTTATACCATTAACGCTTATTTTTACACCAACCGAATCCTTACCCGTTCAGAACCCGGTCAATTCCGCTTGGCGATATTCTCAATATAAATGCTTGTTGTTCCATTTGTTCTCCTACACGCTAACATAGAGCTGAGTGGCTGGGCAACGATAACCGAAAAACTATGATAAAGGCAACAACTACCGCTTAAATACTGCCTTCCAAAAGCGGCACGGCTTTGCCCAGTCCATCTCCAGCGCCTGGTTCTACACTACAGTTCATAACTTTGTTACTGTTTAGCAACGAATATGCGCATGCGTGAGATGCTGAGACCGCCGCATAATCCGCAATTGCTATTTAGCGCCTGAGAAAACCCTTAGCAAAATTACACAATTTCTTAACTGC
>JAYENE010000027.1:0-6025 GCA_034721935.1 Thermodesulfobacteriota bacterium | reverse complement strand
CGCCACGCAGGACGGCCCAATCATCCAACCACCCGACCATCCAATCACCCAATCACCCAATCACCCAATCACCCAATCATCCAATCATCCAATCATCCAACCACCCAATCAGCCAATCATCCATTTCCCCACTCGACCACTCGACCATTTCCCTACCCGACCACTCGACTAATTTCCTACTCGACTAATCCCCTCATCCTTCAAACGATTAGATTAATCCGTGTAATCTGCGTAATCTGTGGATTAAAAATCCTTAAAGTCCTTATCTTCCATAGGAATAACCTCATCAGGTCTGACTTCCTTCTCGCCGTGCTTGCGCCCTGTCGCAACAGGTGCGCCATGAACAGCTATTTTTGTTTGTTCATTTTTCCTATTCAACATTCGATGTTGGACGTTCGATGTTCGATGTTCGTTTTTGATCCCTGACCTCTGACCTCCGACCCCTGCCCCCTGTTTCCGCCGACCAGGGCTGCCAGTTCTCTTACAATCTCCATCATCTGCTCTGCCTGTGCGCTCAGCTCTTCAGATGCGGATGCAGATTCTTCAGCATTGGCCGCATTCTGCTGGACTACCTTGTCCATCTCGGCTACCGCGGTGTTTGTCTGCTCAATGCCCTGTGCCTGCTCATTCGATGCCGCGGCGATCTCGGCAATTAGTTCTCCTACCTTGGAAGAGCTTTCCGCAACTTTGCTGAATGCATTGCTGGTTCGCTCTACGAGGTCGGATCCGCCTTTGACCTTTTTTACTGTTCCATCTATCAGCACAGCCGTACTTTTGGCTGCTTCGGCAGAGCGAAGCGCCAGATTTCTGACCTCTTCAGCTACTACTGCAAAGCCTGCTCCGGCCTCGCCTGCGCGGGCTGCTTCCACCGCCGCATTTAAGGCAAGCAGATTGGTCTGGAATGCGATCTCATCTATTGTTTTGACAACCTTCTGGGTTTCATCGCTGGCGCTGGAAATCTCTTGAATAGACGTGGTAAGCTCGGACATGGACGAAGTGGCATCTGATACCACATGGCCGGTCTCTTTCATGAGACTGTCCGCCTGACCCGCATTGTCCGCATTCTGTTTGGTCATGGAGGACATTTCTTCAAGGGATGATGATGTCTCTTCGATTGCGGCTGCCTGCTCGGATGCTCCTTCAGCAAGAGACTGGCTTGCCGATGAGACCTGGCCGGATGATGAGGCTACATGGCCTGCGCCTTCGTTCAGCCCTGTGATTATGCGGTTGATAGGACCTGTAATCGAGCGCAGGATGACAAAACCGCCGACTACAAGAATAAGCGCTATAATCAAAAAAGATAATATATTGGCTATGTAAAAATACCTTTCCATACGAACTAAATCATTATTAACGGAAAAAAGGATATTTTCAATTATCTTTAAAACCTGTTTCCTGAAATTGTTCAATTGTGATTCACAGCTAACTCTTTCAGGCCATAATTTACCTATCTGCCTTGTTTGCTGAGGAAGAGTGTCTATAAGCACAATCACTTGCTCTATGAAATTAAAATAATCTTGTTCGTGTACCTTTATTCTTCTCTTTATCGCGCTGACATTTTTTTTGATAGCTTTTAGCTGGGAAAAAACTTGTTCCAGATTCTTCAAATAGCTGTCTGTATCGTTTCTTAAAAAAAGATCCTGGCTCAACGACAAAGATACCTTATTTACCAAAAAGATTGCAGTCCTTGTAATATCGGAAAGAGACTGTAAGTTGGAATCTATTTCTTCGCCTTCCATAAAAGAGTTTGCCACTGCTTCGTCGACCTTTTCCACGATCAAAACCGCTTTTTCGTTAAAACGATTAATGACTTCGTTAAACGAGCCGTTTACCTGATCAACTTTTTTGATGGTTCCGGTCAACTTATTGAATGTGTCTCGATACTTCTGCAAAGAAACTTTCAGGGCTGCTATATCCTCTTCGTTAAAAAGAGAATTAGCCTCAAGTAAGGCTATATTTCCGTTTGCGCGTTCCAGATTGTTGCCAACACCGCGGATGCCGGATTCCTCATGATCCATTAGATATTTTTTTTCTTCTATGATTGCATTGAGAAGGCTATTATTGCTATCGTTGAGCTGATTCATACCTTGAGAGAAATCACTTTTTTTATTACTTGAATACCAGTTGATTCCAAACAGTATACCGGTCATAAGGATACTGAATGCGATTAAACCTATCAATTTGGTTCTAACATTCATGTCAAAAAACCTCCTTTCATGTCAAAAAACCTCCTCTAGATGCAGTCAATGTCATTAACTTAGGCGATTTTAGGCATCCTTTATTTTGCAGTTTACACTTAACTGAAAAGTGGCAGCGGCATCCTGCCGCTGATCAAAGAGGCTGGAAGCCTCTTCTACAATTTACAGTTTTTAGCTCCAATAAAAGTGTTAACTACTTTTACCTCAAAATGAAGGATGCCCGATTTTATTATGAATCACCACGAAGAACACGAAGGATTTTCTTCTTTATCTTCGCTCACTTCGCTCTTCGTGGGATAAAATATTGCAGCACGCATTCGAGTTTTCGGTGGATTCGCTTCGCTTAATCCACCCTACAAACTTACGTTGGTAGCCTGAATCGCAGGGCGGATTGATTAAGGAGCGTAAGCGACGAATCCACCAAAGCAACTGTCCCGCCTTACGTTGGTAGCCCAGTTAATAACATTGGATAGTCACAACCTCAATTGAGCTTTTAGCAGTTAGCACAATAATTTCAATATATTGCTAAAGGTCAACATTTCACCCAACACGCGGCGCAAGCGCCTGCGCTGCACGTGGGTGAAAATCTAATCGCTGGTAACCACCTGAAATAATAAGAGCTAACAGCTAATCGCTAAGAGCTAATCGATCATCTTAGGCACAATCTACTTTACCATCCTGTTAAGTTCTTCCATGGAAATCGATTCATTGTATATTCCCGCGCCCGCCTGATAACAGGTGCCTGGAATTTGACGACAATAGGATATTTTCCGTGATGCTTTCTTTTCGCCAGGTTTAGGCCAAAGATACTCCACCCAGCCACCTTTAGGCTTTGTGGTCGCTTCGCACAACTGGATAAAGAAATAGTTGCCTGTTTTGTCTTTGAGTTTGGAAAGGTCTTTCCCGATAAGTTTAGGTTTTATGGCATGAGTGACAAGAATGGGGAATGGTTCACATTTCATAATAAAAGTATAGGTTCCACCCCATACCCATTTGCCATTCGGATCATTAAATTCCGGTAAACCTGATTCTCCTGCCTTGCTGATATATTCAACTGCCTCATAAACCTTTTGAATTACCTCTTGAGCGGTTGCTTTTTCACCAGCATGCACCGATAAACATGTAAACAATAAAATAACTGCACAAACCAATACCGTCGATAATTTTTTCATTTGATCCTCCTTGAGTTATTACCTAAGTTGAGCGATTTATTGCGAAGATATGTGCCGAGATCTTGATGCATAAGGGTTTGCGAAAACCACAGGCATACCAGTGGATATGTCGAGGATTTTTGCGAATCCTTGATGCGCAAGAGATTGGTGCAGATCGAGTAAAAAATCGCTCAATTTAGGTATTAGTTAGCGCCTGAACGAAAACCCCGTTCAGGCACGGTTTTGAGTTTTGAGTTAAAAAAAGAAAGCAATCTCAAAAAATAGCGGCCACGCAGGACGGCCCTACCATCCAATCATCCAATCATCCAATCATCCAATCATCCAATCATCCAATCATCCAATTCCCTACTCAACCAATCCCCTCATCCTTCAAATGATTAGGTTAATCCGTGTAATCTGCGTAATCTGTGGATTAAAAATCCTTAAAATCCTTATCATCTAAAGGTATTACCTGATCAGGACTTACTTCAGCGCCCTGACTGACCGCTGCTTTTGTTTTGCGAACTGCAGGGGCTCCAGCCTTTTTCGTAGAAACCGGAAGACCTTTTTTCTGCCCTCTGTTCCCTGACCTCTGACCTCTGACCTCCGACCTCTGACCTCTGGCTTCTGACCTCTGACCTCCGACCTCTGACCTCTGACCCCTGCTTCCGCCGACCAGGGCTGCCAGTTCTTTTACAATCCCCATGGTATGCTCTGCCTGTGCATTCAACTCTTCAGAGGCGGATGCGGATTCTTCTGCATTGGCCGCATTCTGCTGGACTACCTTGTCCATCTCGGCTACCGCGGTGTTTGTCTGCTCAATGCCCTGTGCCTGCTCATTCGATGCCGCGGCGATCTCGGCAATTAGTTCTCCTACCTTGGAAGAGCTTTCCGCAACTTTGCTGAATGCATTGCTGGTTCGCTCTACGAGGTCGGATCCGCCTTTGACCTTTTTTACTGTTCCATCTATCAGCACAGCCGTGCTTTTGGCTGCTTCGGCAGAGCGGAGCGCCAGATTTCTGACCTCTTCCGCGACCACTGCAAAACCTGCTCCTGCCTCGCCTGCGCGGGCTGCTTCCACCGCTGCATTCAAGGCAAGCAGATTGGTCTGGAATGCGATTTCATCTATTGTTTTGACAACCTTCTGGGTTTCATCGCTGGCGCCGGAAATATCTTTCATGGACGTGGTAAGCTCGGACATGGAAGAATTGGCATCTGACACCACATGGCTGGTCTCTTTCATGAGGCTATCCGCCTGACCCGCATTATCCGCATTCTGTTTAGTCATGGAGGACATCTCTTCAAGAGATGATGATGTCTCTTCAATTGCGGCTGCCTGCTCGGATGATCCTTCGGCAAGAGACTGGCTGGCGGATGAAACCTGGCCCGAGGCTGAAGCTATCTGGCCTGAGCCTTCGTTAAGATCTTCGATAATCCGCTTGATCGGTTTTGTAATGCCGCGGACAATCACAAAGGCCAACCCAGTTGCCGCTAAAACACATATTCCCAGGATAACCATAATCATGGTCTTGCCGGTATTTTCGGCTGCATGCATGGCCTCTTCGCTTTTATGCTCTATCTGGTCGGCGCTTTTCAATATAACACGGGCTGTTGCTTCAAAATTATCATTGGCAACATCAAGTTGTTTTAGTCCACTGGCTCGTTGCAATATCAAATTTTTATATTCTGTTGTCAGATTTTTCAACCGATCATCAGCGCCTGACCAATCGTTTATTTTTGCCATTTGATCCTGATACTTCTGGATGTATGTCTTTTCGCCCTCACGCAAGACTTTGTTTCTGTACATAATTATATTTTTTTCCTGGCGCCTGGCATTTAAAAGGGCTATTATTGCCGCATTGGATCCTTCCATTGTTTTAAGATAGCTCTCAATATCCCGACCTTTCTGACGCATTTGATCGTCTAAAGTCTTTCCTTCAAGACTCAGTTTGCGAAATTCATACCCTGCTTGCTCATACCCATCCGCCTGATTAAACGCGTCTTTCAACCAGCCCTGGATATCGCTATCGTCCGTAACTTTCTGCCCTTTTGATGCTATAGCTTTAATTTCCTGAACTATATTTTCCCAGGCCTTGAAATCTTTTTCATCCTTGCGGATAACATAGTTTTTTTCCTGCCTTCGTCCTTCAAGACAACTTTCTTTTATTGTATAAGCCACCTCCGCAACATCTACCTGATGAGTAATATTGTTGATGATCATATAACCGGCAATACCGACTATAATTGCTAAAATGGTAACAAGCGCAAATCCTGATGCTATCTTCGCGCCTACTTTCATATTCTTAAACATTTTTCCCCTCCATTTTCCGGTTTCTTGTTGTTTGTTACTCGTTCCCCTTAATTAGCCGCCACATAGGACGGCGCTACCATCATTCATAATTCTTAATTCCCTATTCCCTAATTTCCTATTCCCTTTTGCTCGTTACTCGTTACGCGTTACCGGTAAAAGGTTAGGCGGCTTATTTTTGGTGGGCAAAGCCCACCCTACAAAACTTTTGTTTTTCATTCGATGTTGGACGTTCGATGTTCGATGTTGGACGTTCATCTTTTTTTCTCTTCTAACCTTCTAACCTTCTCATCTTCTAACCTTCTCACCTTCTGCCCTTCTATCCTTCCGCACTCTCCAGAGCAGCTACCTCCTCTGCGCTAAGCACC
>JAYENE010000026.1:0-6035 GCA_034721935.1 Thermodesulfobacteriota bacterium | reverse complement strand
GTTTGAAGGATGAGGGGATTAGTCGAGTAGGAAATTAGTCGAGTGGTCGGGTAGGGAAATGGTCGAGTGGTCGAGTGGGGAAATGGATGATTGGCTGATTGGGTGGTTGGATGATTGGATGATTGGGTGATTGGGTGATTGGGTGATTGGATGGTTGGGTGGTTGGGTGGTTGGATGATTGGGCCGTCCTGCGTGGCGGCTAATGCTTTTATAATTTCTTCGTGTCATTCGTGTTCTTCGTGGTGAAAAAAACATAATAAAAAGGAGGAAGTGGTTTATGAAAAAAACATTTTGTTTAACGATGGCAGTATTAGCAGCGGTATTGTTTTCATCAACTTTGTTTGCAGGAGATTCATGCACAAAGGAGGAGGTCATAAAAGCAGTGGAAGAAGCTGTGGCGATCCTCGAAAAAAAAGGTGAAGCAGGTTTGGAAAAAGTCGGCGAAATCCGTTTTTGTAACGGCAATTATGTTTTTGCAAATGACTTTGAAGCAAGAACTCTTATGCATATCAAACATCATCTCATAGGAAAGGTTCTTATCGCCCTGAAGGATGATACCGGCAAAAGATTTTTTATGGATTTTACGAAAACAGCGCAAAACAGCGAGGCAACCCAAAACGGCAAAACTTACTATAATGGCAGCGGCTGGGTTTCATACAGATGGCCAAAACCCGGAGAAAAGTCTTTTTCCCCAAAGATCACTTATATAAAGGGCTGTCTTATGGGAGACAAGAATGTTTACGTTGGAGCCGGTTATTATGAGTAGGTAGGGATAGGCTGAAGGCTGTCAGGCTGTAGGCTGTTAGGTAGAGATAGGCTGAAGAAGGCTGTTAGGTAGGGATAGGCTGTAGGTTTTTAGCCTAACAGCCTTCAGCCTAAACAACCTAACCTAACAGCCTACAGTCTAACAGCCTAACAGCCTAAAATAACGGAGATGGGAAATGAGACTGAAATGTTTATCCTTTCGCGTAAAAATAGCAGCCGGATTTGGCTGCATTCTGGCTTTGTTTGCTCTTGGAGTAAGTATCAACATGATAGAGATGAACAGGATAGCGCTCAGAATGGAGCTGTCCAACCAGGCCAACCAACTGGTCAATGAGATGTTTCGCGCGCGTGAACATGAAAAAGAATATCTTATTTATAAAAATGCCGGGTCTATCAAGAATCTAAACAAAAACATTGTCAATTCCGGCAAATTGGTTGCAGAGATCAAATCAAAAGCAAAAGATGAAGTTATATTATCGGAGCTTATGCAAACAGATCGTTTGGTTAATGAGTATCATGGTAATTTTAAAGAGCTGACAGAAAACAACAAAAAGAGCGATTTTTTGAAAACAAGAATGATGACGGCATCCGATGCTATCCTGAAAATTATAAACAGGGAAATTGAAGCGCCTATTGCGGAAAAGATGAACATGGTCCTTGTTACAGGCGAAGAGATAAGTCCTGTGTATGAAGAAATCTTGAAGGTTATCGGCAAGATTAAAATGGGTGTGATGGATGCCAGAATAAATGAAAGTGCCTTTCTCATGTATAATGATCCAAAATATGTTGGATTATTTTCAGACAAACTGAAGAATTGTCTGAGTGTAAGAAAGGATTTGACATATATTTTAAACTCTTCAAACGACAACAAGATTAAAGAGGCCTGCCAGAATATTGACAGGCAATTTAATGATTACAACAGTAAGATATTTAATCATGTATTCGAGTTGTGGAAAATTAACAATAAGATTAGTGAAAGCATGCTGAAAAAGGGAAACGGAGTCATCAAAACAGTCGGCAACTTGCAGCGATATGCCGAAAATGAAATGATAAAAGCGAAAAATATTGCGGTCAGAATTACTGCGGTTTTACTGGTGGCAGGTATTATGTGCGGCTTTGCGCTTGCATATTTTATCATCAGGTCGCTTACCAGGCCGATCAACAGGATCGTTTCAAATTTAATCGATGGTTCAGAGCAGATAACCGCTGGTTCTTATGAGACCTCACAGGCAAGCCAGTCTCTTGCCGAAGGAGCATCCGAGCAGGCAGCCGCAATCGAAGAGACATCATCATCTCTTGAAGAGATGTCCTCCATGACCAAACAGAATGCGGACAATGCGGGTCAGGCGGACAGTCTTATGAAAGAGACCGGCCATGTGGTATCAGATGCCACCTCTTCCATGACAGAGCTTACCACATCTATAAAAGATATTTCCAGCGCCAGCGATGAAACCCAGAAGGTTGTCAAAACAATAGATGAGATCGCATTCCAGACCAATCTGCTTGCCTTAAATGCGGCGGTGGAAGCAGCCCGCGCAGGCGAGGCAGGAGCAGGCTTTGCAGTAGTGGCTGAAGAGGTCAGAAATCTGGCGCTCCGTTCTGCCGACGCAGCCAAAAGCACGGCTGAGCTGATAGATGGAACGGTAAAAAAGGTCAAAGGCGGATCAGATCTGGTAGAGCGAACCAATGATGCGTTCAGTAAGGTTGCGAAAAGCTTTTCCAAGGTAGGAGAACTAATTGCCGAGATCGCCGCGGCATCGAATGAACAGGCCCAGGGCATTGAGCAGACAAACACAGCCGTGGCCGAGATGGACAAAGTAACCCAGCAGAACGCGGCCACTGCTGAAGAATCCGCATCCGCATCTGAAGAGTTGAACGCACAGGCAGAGCAGATGATGGAGATTGTGGAAAAACTGGAAGATATGGTCGGCGGAAAGGGCCAGAGGTCAGAAGTCGGAGGCCAGAGGTCAGAAGTCAGAGGTCAGAGGTCGGAGGTCAGAGGTCGGAGGTCAATGCACGAGCGGGCAGGCAAAAAGATTGGCGTCGGAGTTCCTGCAGTCCGCAAAACAAAAACAGCGATCAATCAGGGCGCGGAAGTAAGCCCTGATCAGGTAATTCCTATGGATGATAAGGATTTTAAGGATTTTTAAGCGCTCAGGTAGATAGGCTGTAGGCTGTTAGACTGTAGGCTGTTAGGCTGTAGGCTGTTAGGCTGTAGGCTGTTAGACTGTAGGCTGTTAGACTGTAGGCTGTTAGGCTGTAGGTAGAAGGTAGAAGGTAATTATAATTAATATTCCTCCAGCCCTAACAGCCTAACAGCCTACAGTCTAAACAACCTAATCTAACTGCCTTCAATTTTCTACCTGAATATTAAGGAGAAATTAGTTTGGCGAATATGGTGTCTGAGCTGAGGGATATTGATTTTGAAAAGATAAGCCGTCTTGTTTATGAAAAGAGCGGCATCAATCTGCATGCGGGGAAAAAGGAACTTGTAAAGGCCCGGCTGGGCAAACGTTTGAGGGAGGGAAATTTTAAGTCTTTTGCGGATTATTATCGTTATGTGACAACCGAAATGGGGATCAATGAATTGATTACCATGATCGATTCCATCTCTACAAATTTGACAAGCTTTTTCAGGGAAGAGACTCATTTTCGCAAGCTTCGCGAGGTTATACCTGCGCTGATAGAGACGTCCGGCAATGGTTGTTCTGTGCCCGGGCTGAAGATATGGAGCGCAGGGTGTTCGACAGGTGAGGAGCCATACTCGCTTGCAATTATTTTAAAGGAAATTATTAAAGACAGAAATTGCAAGCCAAAGATACTGGCCACAGATATTTCCACAAGGACGCTCAGAATTGCTGTGGCTGGTGTATATTCGAAGGAAAAGATAAAAAAAATCCCTCCTTTGCTGTTAAGAAAATATTTTCAGATTGGCCAGGGACGCTGGGACGGGCACTATCGTGTGAAGAAGGAACTTAAGGATAGTGTAGAATTTATGAGATTTAATCTTATGGAAATCCCTGCTTTTAATGATCCGTTTGATATTATATTCTGCAGAAACGTTATGATTTATTTTGATAAAAAAACACAAGATGGTCTGGTAAACAGATTTTACGACAGTTTGAAAAAAGGGGGCTATTTCTTTGTCGGTCATTCCGAAAGCTTGACAGGTTTGACCCACCGGTTTAAGTATGTCGAGCCGAGTGTTTATCGGAAAGGATAAATGTTAGGCTGTAGGCTGTTAGGCTGTTAGGCTGAAGGAGAAAATCATGCGTGATCATACGAAGCTCAGAGCGTTTGAACTGGCTGACGAAGTGGCGCTTTTGATCTATCGGGTAACCAGAAAATTTCCCAGGGAGGAAATATATGGGTTGACTTCCCAAATGAGAAGAGCGGCTGTTTCAGTTCCATCAAACATCGTTGAAGGGTGCGCACGTGAGAGTCAGGCCGAGTATCTTCGCTTTCTTGAAATCGCGTTTGGTTCCTTAAGGGAGTTGCATTACCAGTTTGGTCTGTCAAAGCGTTTGGGGTATTCTGAAAAACATGACATTTCTGGCTGTGAATCAAAAATTGTGGAGGCCGAGAAGGTTTTGGGAGCACTGCTTCGATCAATGCGCAAATGCTAACAGCCTTTAGCCTACAGCCTAAACAACCTGAGTAGGTATAACTTTATGAGCCGGATTGTAGTTGGAATTTCAGATATGAAGATGAGCGGAAACATTGAGGATGTGCTGATTACTTACGCCCTCGGTTCTTGTATAGGCATCGCTGTTTATGATCCCAAGGTAAGAGTAGGAGGGCTGCTGCATTTTATGCTTCCGGATTCAAGGCTTGATTTGAATAAAGCCAAAGCAACCCCTGCAATGTTTGCAGATACGGGCATACCTTTTTTGTTCAAATCCTGTTACAGGTTGGGGGCCGAAAAAAGGCGTATGATCGTAAAGGTTGCCGGCGGGGCCAGCATTCTGGACAATGCAAACTACTTCCGGATCGGCCAGAAAAACATAACCGCTTTGAGGAAGATATTTTGGAAGAACAATGTGTTGATAGATGGCGAGGACACCGGCAAAACCTGCAACAGGACCGTTGCGCTGCATATTTCTACCGGCAAAGTTGTTGTTAAGAACTCCAGAACCGGAAGGAATTTGCTGGAGTTGTAGGTAGGGATGGGCTGTAGGTTGCTAGGCTGCTATGTAGATAGGCTAAAAACTAACAGCCTTCAGCCTTCAGTCTAAACAACCTATGCAAAGGGAGTTATTATGTCTTTTAATGTGCTGATAGTGGATGATTCAAGTTCGATGCGCGCTGTTATAAAAAAAATTATTTCAATCTCAGGATTTAAGATGGATCAATGCATTGAAGCCGGAAATGGTAAAGAGGCGCTGAACACGCTGGCAGACAATTGGGTGGATGTGATTATATCGGATATAAATATGCCGGAAATGAATGGTTTTGAATTGTTGGGGATGCTGAAGAAAGACAATCTTCTCAAGGATATTCCAGTCATATTTATAACCACGGAAAGCAGTGAGAAACGTATGCAGGATGCATTCAATCTGGGAGCAAAGGGTTTTATAAAAAAACCTTTTACTCCTGAAGAGGTTAAAAGAATTCTTTATGAAGTTATAGGGGTGAATGATGAAGGAGAATATGAAGAAGACAGAGGAGACAATGAGGCTTTCGATTTTTGAGGTCTTTGAAAAGATGTTTTATATCTTTCTTGAACCCTTAAAAGATGAAAGTGATGAATATGATATGGAGGCTGCCATAAGTTTTGAAGGTTCCATGAGTGGGGAGATCAGGATCTTACTTTCCATGGATATAGTGAAAACTATGATTCAAAACATGCTTGGTTTAAAGGAAGATGAAATTACTACACAGATAATGGAAGATTGTTCAAAAGAAGCGGTTAATGTGATCTGCGGAAATTTTCTTGACAAACTTAACAGTACAATGGTGTTTAATCTATCGATGCCGTCATTTGTAGTGGGCGGATTTATCCGACCTGCTGCTGGAATGGAGTTTACAGGTATTGAGCCGGGAGAAAATGCCTGCAGGATGGATTTTGACTCGGATGGCGGAAGAGTTGGTATAGTGGCAACCCTGTCAGATCAATAAAACAAAATATTTGCAACCTGTACTGTTAGGGTTCGGCAAAGAATAAGTTCGCAATTTCAGGTGTTGAGGCGCTCGGCTGACAAGGCGCGAAAAAGCATGAATATCAAGCATATTCAGAATTTTCGCAACGCAGTCAGGCGGGATGCATCGGC
>JAYENE010000025.1:0-6063 GCA_034721935.1 Thermodesulfobacteriota bacterium | reverse complement strand
CGCAAATGAGTTCAGGTGTGGCGTATTACGAAGGAGAATTGTATAATGTTATTCGTCAAGGAAGAGGAGTGCCCGCTGTGCCTCTTGTAATACTTGGGATTGAGGAATGATACTGAAATCGTCTAACAAGCGCATGCACTCTGACTAAAATCGCTACGCGGATTTTGGCAGGTGATGCGCAGCGTTATGTGCTAAGGAGGCTACAATGAAAATACGTCAAGTACTCGCTTCACTATTTTTGATCGCGACTGTGTTTGGCTGCGCTCCAAGAGTCGCCGTTAATCCCATTGATCGAATTGCTTTTCCTGAAGATGAATACAGAGGCCTTGCTTCTACTGGAACGGCAATTGTAAAAGGGCAAGCGTTCCTTAAAACAAGAGGGGGAGACGTTAAGACAGCGGCCGGCAATGAAGTTATTCTTAATCCAGTAACCACTTACAGCAACCAATGGTACGAGTCTTACTATTTGCAGGGTCTGCCAATGAAGGAGCCAAATCCCCGGGTCTGGAAATACATCAGGAAGACAGTAGCAGACGGTGACGGCCGTTTTACCTTCAAAAAGGTATTAAAACGACTCGGCTTTGAACTTGTGAGAGAGCGTGAACATATTGCGATGGTCAGAGAAAACTCAGTTGGAACAAAAACCCCATTGACTATGCCAAATCATCCCAAGCTGAAAAGTTCTACATTGCGAACTATTTGCACACAAACAAATATATGCCGAGGTGATTTCTTAAAAGCATATGAACGAGTATAGATAACCATACTTACAACAGCGGCTAATAAATCAGTGCGCCAAACCGGAAGGGCCAGCGGCCTTTTTTCATAATCTATTTTTCGGCGCTCACCAGGCTTGTTATTTGCCATATCGTTATTTCCTTCCGGCAGGTGACTTTCACGTTCTGGAGCTACCCTTAATGCGATGGCCTGCGCTCTATATGCAAGTACAAGTGGCAAGCCAGCTAACATATATGCTTTGGCATTGACCAGAACAAGGACTGCATCATGATAACTGTATTTATCGGCGGCTCCCGAAGAATAATAAGACTGAGCAAGGCCATTCAAAGCAGATTAGGGTTCGGCAAAAAATAAGTTCGCAATTTCAGGTGTTGAGGCGCTCGGCTGACAAGGCGCGAAAAAGCATGAATATCAAGCATATTCAGAATTTTCGCAACGCAGTCAGGCGGGATGCATCGGCGTCTGAAATGTGAAGTTATTTTTTGTCGAGCCTTTAGATAATACCTAAATTGAGCGGTTTTTTACTCGATCTGCGCCGATCTCTTGCGCATAAAGGCTTCGCAAAAATCCTCGACATATCCACGGGTATGCCTTCGGTTTTTGCAAATCCTTATGCATCAAGATATCAGCACATATCTTCGCAAAAAATCGCTCAACTTAGGTAGTATTATTGACAAAGGCTATAAAATACCATCATTTTGATAAGATGAACAAAATGAATAGAATAAAGATCACAAATCATGTAAATCCAGTTAATCCTGTCAAAAGAGTCCGCCTAAAGAGCTCTAACTTGATCAAATGATTAAACATCCGGAATATGCTTCGAGAACTTTCCATTAAAAATTTTACAATAATCGATAACCTGCATATAAGTTTTTCAGATGGGCTGACAATATTAAGCGGTGAAACAGGCGCCGGCAAGTCTATAATAATAAATGCGGTAAATCTGCTGCTTGGCAGCAAGGCAACGGCAAAGTTAATCCGCACTGGCTCTGAGGCAGCGGAGCTTGAAGCATTATTTCAAATTACACCTGAAAGCAGATTAGCCAAAATCATGAAAGAAAAAGGTTTTGACGAATCTGAAGAGCTGGTGATCAGAAGAATTATCTCCCGCAAAGTTAGGCACAGAATATATATAAACGGGCGTTTTGCCACCATACAGATGCTGAATTCAATAACAGAAAACTTAGTTAGCATATCAGGTCAACATGCTCATCAAGGGCTTTTAAAAGAGGATCAGCATCTTTTAATATTAGATCAGTTCGGCGGTTTGATGTCTCAGCGGGCCGGGGTTTACAGGCATTATAATGAAATAGTTCCAATGATAAGAATGCTCCAGGAACTGAAGGCTGCCGGAGATAAGCAGGATGAACATATCAGGTTGCTTGAGTTCCAGAAAAAAGAGATAATCGATGCCTCTATTAACCCTGATGAAGATAAGGCTCTGGAACAGAAAAGAATTTGTCTTAAAAACGGTGAAGCCCTTTATCAGGCGGTTCATAGCAGCATTGAAGATCTCTACAGCGCCCAGGGAGCGATAGTAGAACGCATTGTAGAGGTAAAAAAGAGGCTTGAAAAGGCGAGCCTGATCGATCCCGCGCTTACTTCGCAGGCAGAAGGGCTGACTAAATCAATATTCAACCTGGAGGATATTGCCGAAGGGCTTAGAGAGTATCAAAACAACGTAGAGATGGATGAAGGGCTTCTTGAGGAGGTTGAAGAGCGTCTTGATACCCTTCATAAGCTGAAAAGAAAATACGGAGGATCGCTTGAGGCAATTTTTGCATATCTTGAATCAACAGATCAAGAGCTTTCAAAAATAGCAAATCTATCTGAAAAGATAGCCGGGACAGAAGCAAAGCTGGATACTTTGCATGCCAAATTAGCACACTCCGCAGAAAATCTTTCAAAAAAAAGAAAACAAG
The DNA here is from genome assembly GCA_034721935.1 of Thermodesulfobacteriota bacterium. Lineage (GTDB taxonomy): Bacteria > Desulfobacterota > Desulfobacteria > Desulfobacterales > ETH-SRB1 > Desulfaltia. Next base: position 3,400 of record JAYENE010000025.1, on the reverse strand, counting down.
CGGCAGATATCCTGGCTAAAAAGGTGGAAAAGGAGTTAGCCTTCCTTGAGATGTCTCAAGCAAAATTTAAAATATTACTTCAATCAATGCCCCCAATTAATGCCCCCATGGAGGAAAATATTAATCCATATCTTACTTGTGATAATAAAGGTATCAGTGAAACCGGAATCGACAGGGCTACCTTCATGATAGCGCCGAATGTCGGCGAGGTTTTAAAGCCGCTTTCAAGCATTGTATCCGGAGGCGAACTTTCAAGGGTGGTGCTTGCCTTAAAAGCCATTCTGGCCAAGACCGAATCGGTCGAAACAGTTGTTTTTGACGAGGTTGATGCCGGGATCGGGGGAAGCGTAGCCGAGGTCGTGGGGGAAAAACTGTCTTCCCTTGCAGGTTATCATCAGGTAATCTGCATAACCCATTTGCCCCAGATTGCAAAATTCAGTGACTATCATTTCAGGATTTCAAAACATGTATTTAGCGGAAGAACCATAACCAGCATAAGGCCGCTTGACGACAAAGAGCGGGTCAAAGAAATAGCCAGAATGTTAGGCGGAGTAGAAATCACCAGGGCTACCCTTGACCATGCGCATGAAATGCTTGATATGACCGGCAACCGGCCATTAGACAAATAACTTATCATTCGCTTAAAAAAGTTGTGTATTGTTTAATTACCAACCACAACATATTGTGCTTCATGTGGTATAGCAACATAAATCAAGAATAACGAAAAAAGATGAACGTCCAACATCGAACATCGAACGTCCAACATCGAATAATGATGTCGCTCCGCTCTTCAAATTATTTTACAATAGAGATAAATCAAGAACAACACAGGCATCTTTCATTTGCCAGTTTACACTTTTTTGATGTCGGTTCTTGCCTGGTTCCCATGCTCCAGCGTGGGAACCCATATGGTATGCGTTCCCACGCTGGAGCATGGGAACGAGAAAAACATATTTGGAGTTTCAAATTTAGGTCATTTACAGGTTTGGGATTTTAAATTTTGGTCATTGTAATTTATTTGATATTTGTGATTTGATATTTGTGATTTGTTATTTCAGGAAAGGAAATTCCTGTATTATGAACTTACTTATTAGCATCCCCCCTTTTTTGACATTGTGCTGCTTTTTAGGGCTTGCCGTTTTTACCTTTATACAGGGATGCAGGACAAAAATAAATATCCTCTTTTTTATTACCTGCATATTAGGTTCTTTTCTTTATATAGATATATTGTTTGCGTTTAACGTGAAATCCGCCGAGCTGGCGCTGACAATCAGTCGTATAGATCATTTTTTTATAATTTATCTTTTCCCAATATATATCCACTTTTTCTACTCATACCTTAACATTTCCGGCAAAATCTGGCTTATCCGACTCGCATACGCTTTTGCCTTTATCCTTATGTGGTTTATTCCCACGCCGCTTTATATCGAATCAATGCAAAAACATACATTTGGTTTTTTTGCAAAAGGCGGGCCCTTTTATCCTCTTTTTGGGATCGGCGCTCTGTGTATGACTATAATTGTTCTTACACTTATCTTTCAAGCAATTCGCAATGAAAAAAGCAGCATCCAAAAAAACAGGCTGAAATATGTTTTCGCAGGATTTGGAGTCATGGGGGTTATGAACGGGCTGAATGTTCTTCCGATTATGGGATATTCAGTATATCCTCCGGGCAGTTTTAGCTTTATTCCTCTTGTTATTTTTGCAATTGGTCTTTTTAAGCATGATCTGCTCGATATGGGGATACTTATCAAAAAGAGCCTGGTTTACTCGCTGATAACAGCCCTGCTTACCTGCATATATGCGTTTATTATTACTTTTATAAACAGACTTTTTACAGATTTTGATTTTTCCGATTCAATATTTTTTCACCTGCTCTTTTTTCTTCTGATCGTTTTTGCAATCGGGCCTCTAAAAACAAAAATACAGGGGCTGGTAGATAATATCTTCTCAAAAGGAAAGTATGATTATCAAAAAACAATCAAAAATGTAAGCCAGATGATAGCCTCTGTTCTTAATCTTGATGAAATTGCCAAACATCTTATGAATACAGTTGTAAATGTAATGAAGGTTGACCACTGCGCCCTGTTTTTATGCGATTTGCAGGAGTCCGGGTGTAAACATTTTGCGTCCAGGGGAAAATACTGTAATCTTACGAGTTCTATATCAACGGCTGATACTGATTCTCTTATTCAATATTTTAAAAGGCAAAGGCAGCCGGTTATAAAGAAAAAGCTTATGCAGCGATCAGGCGAGCCTGATATCCCGGACGTGCTTTCAGATATGAACAGGCTATATGCAGAAGTAGTTTTCCCAATGATTTTCGAAAAAAGATTAAGTGGGTTCATTGTCCTTGGTGAAAAGCTTTCAGGAGATCTTTTTACACCCGAGGACATGGATCTTCTTGAAACACTTTCCAGCCAGTGCGCGCTGGCTGTTGAGAATGCGCGCTCTTACAAAGTGATTGATGATCTTAATAAAAACCTTGAAAAAAAGGTTAAAGAAAGGACTCTGGCTCTTCAAGAGGCTTTATCTGAAAAAGAACGTACCCAGGAACAATTAATACGTTCTGAAAGTCTTGCAGCAATCGGACAACTCGTGGCAGGAACTGCCCATGAGCTGAACAACCCGCTTACAAGTGTTACAAGCCTTATACAATCCACGATAGAGGATCTATCTCAATGGGATAACAGGATACCTTTGGACCAGGATCTGATAGATGATCTCAGGTTCGCAGACAAAGAGTTAGGCAGAGCAAGATCGATAGTTGCAAGCCTGCTGGGGCTTTCCAGGCAGACTCAAACATATACGGAGGCAGTCAATCTGAATTTGGTAATACAGGATGCGTTAAGGATACTGCATAACCAATACAAAGGGCGTGATATAGAGATAGTTGAAAATTATGACCGGGATTTACCTGATGTCCGGGGAAATTTTGCCAATCTTGGCCAGGTAGTGATGAATATTATTAACAATGGGATTCAGGCTGTTAAAGACAAAAAAGGATTAATATTGCTTGCAACCCGCTTTGATAATGATACAAGGCATGTTATCTTTGAATGCGAAGATAATGGCCCGGGCATTTCAAAATCTCATCAACAGGATATTTTTAAACCGTTTTTCACTACAAAAGAGGTTGGCAAGGGCACGGGACTTGGGCTATACATTTGCCATGAGATTATCCGGAAACATGGCGGCACAATAACAGTTGAAGATTCTGAGAGACAGGGGACAAAATTTGTTGTAAGACTGCCTGTAAATGACTAATAGATGAAAGGGGGTAGTCGGTTAGCGTCACCTGTGATAAAATGCATGGCATGGCCAAATCGGATGGATAATGTCATACATAGATAACTATATGTAATAATAAACTTAACCAACACATAGCGTGAAACAGTTG
>JAYENE010000024.1:0-6065 GCA_034721935.1 Thermodesulfobacteriota bacterium | reverse complement strand
GCCGACAGCACGTCCGTATCTAAAAGAATACTCAAACTCTTCGCTCCAGTATCATTTTCACATTCTCATCGATTCTTTCATCAGGGTATATTTCCCGTTTCACACCACGACTCGCCAGGATTTCCTTGAACTCTTCGATACTGACTCCAGCAATCTCTGCTGCTTTTGAGATGGAAACTTCGTTATTTGAATATAGGTATACTGCCGAAATTATTTTAAGAGCGGGTTTTGTTGCGAATAGCGTTCTGAAGGCGTCCTTAACTGCCTCTGAGATTGAGGGGTAATAGTTCGTTTCGATCAACGCATGGATTTCTTTTTCCACTGTCAGGGGTATCTGTACGTCGGTCATAGTGTGATATTGTCTGTAGTGGGTTAAAGCATTGTCGATGCTCCTGTTATGGTCCCGGATGATCAGGTTTGAGAAAGTGCAGAACTTGAATCCGGTGTGCGAGTCCCGCATAGAGCATCGCTGCTATGCCGTACTGGTAGTCATAGTGGATCGGGGCGGGCGTGGTTTTGCGGAGGGCGATTCTGGAGCGCATAGTAACAGAAATAGCAGAATACATAGTCTGTGGGATGAATTAGACCGCCATCCGGCAGTTCATCGCACAAAACCATCTTTGAGATCAGTTCTTTCGATAAATCTTACCTCGGGTGGTTCCGGTAAATTTGCCATGAATCGTATAACTCAAACGTTCAGTGTCCTCATCTCTACCACTCATCCACCAGTGTTCACTCACGGGTTGAATAGTACTTTTGAAACGCGAAAGTGTGACAATGGCAACACCCTTATCTAAAACATCCAATCCGTTCTGATGAATTTCTTTAGCCAAGTCCTTGCTTGGCATATACATTACTTGTGATGGCTCCGAGCAGAACTCCACATCCCCATCAATAGAACAGAGCGAATCGTGCGTTCCAAGATGTGTCAAGTTGGATAGAGCGATCTTAACAGATTTGGCTTGGTCGTTGAGTGCCCCCACAAAGATCGTCATCATTCCTTCGACCAAGCCATATTCTCGTGTTCCCTGATTGATATTTGTCATACCAATTTTTGGGTTGGATTTATCGTACTTGTCGGTGTGATACCGCCTTAATTGATGAAACGCTCTAAAGAAAATCACACCATCCGGGGGATCGACAACCACTTTGCACTTATGAGCGACTTGTAAAAATGATCTCGCTTCATCGGCTAAACCAACTCGAAACAGAGTGGACGCCACGCCAAGCAGAATGGTGGTCGGGGAAACCACTGGAGAGCCTACTGCTGTTGCAAATGCCGAACGCGGATCTCGATACGAATAAGTATGAAATCGATACGATGCTTTGAGCCATTTTAATTCTTCAGATACCTCTCTTTCATCCATCTGATTATGGCTAATTGCCTCTACGAGATCCATCTGGGCGTAGCCATGCATCTCAGCCTTGTGTTTGTTCTCCTGTCGTTTCATTGTCATTTGGAGTCTCCGACAACTGTGCAATGGCGTTCTCAGTAGCGTCCAGCAGACCTTTCGTATCCTTGAAAGTCCAGACCCATGTGTCCTCCTTGTTCACCAATTTCATCATCGAGTCTGCATATCCCGAATCTGCTGTTACGGGCGTATCCTCATCTTCCAGCGATACTTTGATAGGTGACTGGAATGGGGCTGTGCGAGACGATGTGAGAAGAATCGCCCCCTCAGTTAGGAAAACATGGGGTGCCCAACCAGCCGTCCTCGCACCCGTTGGAGAAGCAATGAAATCAGCAATTGCTTTGATTAGTGCAGTCTGCCGGTTTCGCTGTTCTTCGGCTGCTATGCATAATCGCTTCTCCCCTTGTTGTAGGTACCAATAATCATCCGTACCGACTCGGTGCAAATCAGCACGAATTACGCCGCCGTAGATGTTGGAACGCATGGTCTGTGCATAACGGCTGTTCATTTTGAAGGAATCTCTGAATGCAGAATGTTGAGTTATGGTCAAGTCTTGTGGGTTTTCACTGATTAGCCATGCGACATCAAAACATGACTCCCGTTTCACAGGTTCAGCATTTTTGTACTTGGCACATTCAGACTTTATGTAAGATTGTTCTGCGATGTAATCTTTCTCGTTTCCTTCTTTCCATGCAGCTAAATAACCGCCCACATCCAAGACAGAACATAATTCAATTGCTTTCCGAACACTTGGATATAGGTGCTCTTCCGTAAGTTCATTGTGTTCCATGTCCTTAGCCGCTGCTCGAATTCCGATTGGTCCGCGATCCGGATGAAGCCCCTCACTGAGCGGCAACATTGGAATACTTTCCTCGCGGCAGATATTGACAAAGTGTTCCAGAATATGTCTCCTGATGATCTCACCGCTGATACCGTCGTAAGTGACGTCTCCCACATCGATACGTCGAGGTTGCATGAGATTGCTACCATCTGCGCCTTCGTTGTTCAGGGCATGAAAGCCCAAGCCCAGCCGATAGGCAAATGAAATACTCCATAGGTTCATTTTAATCCTCCTTATGTTTACTTATCGTGTCTGTAGTCGTTTCACTGTCGACTTTCTTGTATGTACTCTCTTGAACAAGATACATCCTGAATAAATCCCGAAACGTCTCAAATTCGCTCCGATCTGTGCCGATGCTATCCAATAGAGCTTTCGGGTCAAAATCCTCATCGCGATGCGCTGTTCCGATTTGTCCATGTTCTCGATGTCCCTGTTCGATCAAGATCATTACTCGCTCTATGAAAGTTTTGGCAGATGGCGCTGAACGAAGCATAGTTACTTCATCGTACCAATTCTTTCTTTGCTCTTTATAGTCATCGTGCTTATCACTGCCACGCGTCCAGTAGATACTTGACGCAACCGCTCTTGCCAGTTTACGCACGGCTTCATGGTCGCCATTCCAGTTTCCGTATGTCATCTCGAAAATCTCCTTAATATGATTTGCATTGTTTTTATTTTGAATATATAATAAAGTAGATTTCGCACCCTTGTCTTTGTACAAACGTTCTTGTGCAGTAATCATCGAAGAGAGGTGTTTGCTTACCGGTTGCATAAGCCAGTAAGCCATTCCCATCGCAGCAGAAGTCAGGTCGTTAGTTTTACCTTGACTCCATGCACTACTGACAAGTCTCCCAAAAGTGCGATATGCATGACTCACAAGATCTGGTGATCTTATCTTTCCGATCGCAGTTGAACTGATCTTGATAATCCCAGAAAAATTAAACGCATTTCGTGAACCGAAGTCAGTATTGTAAACAACGGATGTTAAACGGTCTTGGTAACCTTCGGCAAATAGGGACGTTTTGAGTGCTAAAAGCATTAACGCTTGTGTGCAAAGTACGTTTGGAGAACCGCGCATCCGGAGAGGGCTAACAACCTTCGATAAATCGATACGACCCTCAAAAACAGGTAGAAAATATATTCTCGATACATTTTCGGTACGTTTTTTTCCTGCAAATGCCAGCAACCCTTCAGAGAGTGGTATCATCGCTTTGCACTCTTTTTTTGAGGTCTGCCCGGTCTGGAGCGTTTCATAATTAGCAGCAGAAATTCCACGGATTCCCGCCTGAAGTGTCGAATCCAATTTAACAAATGCCTTATCTGCCGGAAATGGTTTTTCATCATGGAATGATTTTGCATTAACAAGATAAGAGTACATTTTTTTACAATATTCCTCTGAATTAGGCTTTTTTCTTCCGCCAAATTGTTTCTTGATCACATCCAAAAACTCCACATCCCGACCATCCATGAACTTTGGTCGCCTGCGACCAGTGACTTTCCACCTTATACCGGTGTCTTCTATTGTCACGTCTTCCCGCAATCCAATATACAGATCTATTGCACCATACAGGCGTAATGTATCATAAAATGGCAATCCCGTCTTTTCGATGTAAAGCGTAGCAGGCTCACCGCCAAAATTGTGTAACGCAGTGGTAGCAGTAGACCAGTCAAAAGCACTCATGACGTAGCCCTCCATTGTTCTAACTCATGTCCTGCCGCATCTTCTCGATCTGCCATTATAATTGCCCGTCCAACAAGGGCGTAAATCGGAAACAGATCATCGTTTGGCAGTGCTGACGGTACTTTATCGGAAGTGGGCTTATCAATCGCGGCTTTTATTATCTCCTCTGCTCTATTCATGACTTCTGGTGGTGAGTCCAAGCACTCCAGTACCGTTTGAACAAACTCCGCCGTGTCTGCATGTGGTCGGAAGCGTTTAACCACAGTTGCGGGATTTAAAAAGCTGGAGTGGTGGCGGGCAGCTGATAACGCGATGGTTCGAACTAAATATTCAGCAGAGTCCAGTAACCCAATAAGCAATTCACATGTCTTAACGATCGCATTGTAGCAAGGGGGTGCATGAGGTATCCCAATACGTTCTTCGGTCGTCAAGGTTCGACCAATCAACTCCGGTGAACAATCCGGATCGATTGAACGCGCTTTGTCCTGCCAGCGTTGGTCGGCTTTGCCCATATCGTGAAATGCTGCGGCAACCCTTGCCAACTGTGCAACAACGTTTGCCAGTTGATCCGCATCTTTTTGGGGTTCCAACGATTTGAGCATCTTGGTCAGTGCATCACGGTACGAACCATCATGAGCCAACCTGCAATAAGTCCCGTCCATAACGCCCTGCGTATGTTCTATCAATTTTTGTCGTCTTCCAATCCGGTTATATGTGCGTTCATCCTTCTCTTTCTTGTCGATCCATTCACTACTGCAAATTACCCCCTCAACAGCCGAACCATCCCCAATACACAATCCTTTGGCAGGGTGCAGATACGCTACAGATGATGGAAGGACTAACACATCGCCCAACCGCACAGAATCAGTGGGGGATATTTGCACCCCACCATCCTCATATCGGATAACCGCTGCGCCGCCATTTGAAGCTTTGACCAACCCCCACGCGGTCCCAAGTGATATAGAAGACGTCTCTGGACGCTTGCCCTGATCTAACATGGCTTGTAAATCTGGTTCTGCCAAATCACTCCAATTAACTCTACTGCCACTCTCAACCGCAACCTCAATAGATAAAATCTCTCTGAAAACGTTGGCTATTTCCCCAGGTTTATGTTCTTGAGCCGCACGGTCGAATAGATTTAACGCAAAGGTCATTTCATCGAGTGAATTGTCCACTGATTTTTTCGCATCTTTTTTACCGCCGCCCCACGTTTTATCAACCCACTTACGTTCTTCGTCCCACGTAAGATTCCGATCTTTGAGGTGCGCTTTCAAATATTTCAAAGCCTCTAAAACCAATTCCGCCCTATAAGGAACCGCAAGCCCCTTGCCCCCCTCAATTACAGTCTTGGGTGCATCAATAACCTTGAATTTCCCACAGGTCTCTTTTTTACGGAACCATCTGGCACATCGCCCAGCTCGCTGGACTAAAGTATCCACAGGCGCCGGATCGGAAATTACTAAATCCGCAGAAATATCCAGTCCGGCTTCTGCAACCTGATTTGTTAGCAGCAACCAATCACCATCTGGACTTCCCTTTCCAAATCTTGTGTGTGTCTCTTCTTCTGCTTTTTCTCGCCAAGATCGGGGCATCCGATTGTGAAGAACGGTAATTTTGTCTTTGGTCATGCCGGCATCTATCAATTTATCATACGTTTCTTGGAGGCGTTTTACAGTGTTGGAAAAGTAAATACGCTTACCGTTCGTTTGTTCCAGCATTCCGTAGAGGGGGGAATAATCAAGTTCCTTATTGCCACGTCCGCTTTTTTTGAGTTCCAACGTTGAAATCGTTACTTTTCGATTTTTCTCGCGTATTTCAAGCCCTTCGTCACCCTCTGAACCACCTTCCCCCGCAATAAGTAACTCCATATTCAATCGTTCTGCTATTCTCTCGGCAACGTCATTTGGCAGGGTTGCAGTGAACACAATCGTTTGCAGACCGAATTTGTTGCGGAAGTCGATAATTCCCAACAGGATCGATAGTGCATCACGGGAGATATTCCATGCTAAATGAACCTCATCTAAAATCAGACGGGACATCAATAATGCCCCCGCCACCGCATGTCCCGCCTTAAGCGGTAAACTCAGCGGTAAACCGGGGACACCACAAACGACTTGATCATACGTAGTGA